>JAICQI010000674.1 GCA_025937955.1 Pyrinomonadaceae bacterium | reverse complement strand
TCGATCTGGTGAGAAAACACCTGGCCGCAATTCCAACCATCTGTCGCGGTGGCGATGAAGCCGGAGCGATTGGTCAACTACCGCAGCGTCAACGTTTTCACTGGCTCGTCGCCCCACGGAGCACAGTTATTCAAACTTCTCCAGTTCACACCGGCAGGTGCAGCGATCCCGCGGCAGCACTGGAACATCTCGTCGCGACAATGGTCGATGCCAACTCCTCCAGTAAATCTTAAATTCAAACTTGACTCTTCAACCTAAGTTGGTATATTACCAACTTGGTGGAAGATGGCGTAATCCCTCGCATGACACGCCCGAAAGCGTCCTCACAGCTCAGGCATTGCCTGGAGCATGGCAAGGTATTGCTAACCAGGCATTTTCGTGACGAGTTAGCAGACGAGGAAATTACATTTCAAGATGCCCATGACGTGTTAAGGCTCGGACTCATTTACGATGAACCAGAACAAGATTCAAATACCAATGAATGGAAATACCGTATTGAAGGATACGAACCCGGCGGTAAGTGGATGGCGATTATTTTCAGTTTCAAGACAATTAAGATGGTAAACCTAATCACCATCTTTTCGATTCACTCACGACGGAGGCGATCATGAGCAAGCTGCGATGTAGTAATTGCGATAAAGACGCCAAAGTAGTCAGAGGAAGCTATCCATTTAAGGAAAGTGGACTCAATGTCGTACTACAAGGCATTGAATTAGTCCGATGTAAAAGCTGCGGAAACGAAGATCCAATAATTCCGAGAGTCGACGATCTGATGCGTACCATTGCGATTGCGGTGATCATGAAACCCTATCAACTGCGCGGAGAGGATGTACGCTTTCTCAGGAAATACCTAAGAATGACAGGGGCAGAGTTTGCTCGCTTGATGGACGTGGATAAAACCACCCTTTCTAAGTGGGAGAACAATGATGATGTTGTGGGTAGTCAGAGCGACAGATTAATTCGGCTCACAGTGTTGGGTCTTGGTGAGGGTTTGAGAGAAAAGCTGGACGAGGTAATTCGCACCGTATTTCCTAATATCAGACGGACAGGTGCAAAGACTGCCCCCAAAGTGGGAATTGAAATCGACCCGAAAAAACTAACCCATCAGTACATTTAACGCGTGCAAAAGAATCCGCCTGGAAGCCCAGAAAATCAGGACCCAGAGTTGTCGCTTGCGCTCCAACCCTGGGCTCTTTGATCGGAACGACAGCGTTCAGTGGCCGTCGCGTCGCGGGTCTTGCCGGTATGGATAACGAGGCGGTCGCGCTCCGGAGGTTTCACCTGCTGCGGTCGACGCACAGAAGTATGATTCGCGGGGCTCGTCAATGTGTGAGTTCGAGTTGCGCAATTCTTCCTCGAGTTGTTGAATCAACAACTGTCTGTTGTCACTGCATGCCTCTTCAATCCTCTCATTCAAGGTCAACTCGTACTGTTGTTTGAGCGCACAATGTTCGCATTCACAAAGATGCGCTTCGATGTGCTTCAGGAACTGGCGCCGCGCCAACTTGCTCAGATGGGCCAACTCGGGAAGCTGCCGCGCAAAGTCGTGGTCTTCCAGTTCGAAAATAGAAAACAGAAGCCCGACTCCCATATCGAGCCACTCGCCGTAATACGGATTGGTGCATTCGAGACAGCGCAAGGTCTTCTCTTGTTCCTTCAGCTCACGCTCGAAATTCGAGTCGGCCTTGCGCACAAGTTCAGCGAGGGTATCTGCAATGTCGTATTCCATAGTTTTTCTCCTTGCTAATGGCGTTGATTAAGTAACAATAAAAAAGGTCCTGCGGGCGGGCAGCCCCGGCAGGATTTCAAAACACAAACTGCGATTGTTTGTGCTTGGAAACCCTGCCGGGGCTCAGGCAGCAACACACACTAGTGGGATAAAACGGTGGGACCTGAGCGCAGAGTACGAGCAGATGAAGCATGGAAAAACCCGGACTGAGCCGGCCGCACGGACGCATTGAATTGTATTCAAACGTCGATTTTTCCCTGGGCGTCATTTGGTTAACGGTTTCCTTCCAAAGTTAGAGTCAAGTTCAAGATCGGGCTAAGTAAGTCAGTTATTGACCGCTTTCTTTTTTGTTTTCACGCCGGCAGCGATATCGCATCTTCGCGATTACTGCGTTCATCTCCTTTCTAATCACTTTGATATCCTCACCCCAAGTCTTGGCAATCTCTTCGTTCGAGTATCCTCTGAGATGTGAAAGGAACAGAGCCTTTTCACGGTTGGTGAGTTTTTGAGAACACGCTCCGACGATGCGACGAAGTCTCTTATTCTCGATGCGTTCTTCATTTACTTCCGGGTTGAAGCCGGGATCCGGTGTTGGCATTGAAGTCTCCTCACTTTCTTCGTTTGCTGGTGCCAATGACTGTGCTTTGGCGAGCATCGATCGCGATCGGCTAACAAGTCTGCTAAAGCAGAGATTTTGAACCGTCTTTAGAAAGTAACTAGACATATGCTCTTTGCCGGGCTGGCGGAACACGCGTACGCAAGCGTCTTGTACGACGTCTTCGGCCTCACACGGATTTCTTAAGAATCGAAGCGCCAAGGCGAGGCCTCGTTTACGTTCAGTCGGATCTTCGAGGAAGGAAACCCAGGGATTACATATTCCTTCGTCGGATTTGCTTACTTCATTACTCATCAGGCTGTACCTCCAAGTAAGTAACTTCCAAAGATTGAGGAACTGGATAAGGACCAAATTGATAAGGGACCTTGGCGATTTTTTCGGCTTATCAAAGAGCTCGGCGTTGGCTACACCACTGCCGTCTTACCTGGTACAACCGCGTGGATCGGGCGAGACAAAAAAGTTTTTGGTTCTGTTAAGTGAGCGAAGGCTAACTTGCTGAGTGAGCGGTGGTGGAAAGACGCTTCGGAAACCAGAGACAAAGATCGTCCAAGGTACACTTCAGGCGTTCCGACCAGGCTGCGCCCAGCGGCAAACGACACCAATAGTTATTTGTTAAGACCTGGAGAGACAGCAGGTCCCGCGAGGCGAACGACCGCTCAGTGACTGGGGAAAGCACCTGCGGAGCAGGTGTTGAAGCAATCGCGCGGTGGGCTAAGGGCGCGCTGCCTCATTCATCTTCTATCGCAATTCACAACTCGCGAATATGGTCCAGGAAACGGCAAGATCTATGCCTGACTTCTTGCATCGAAAAAACCCGAAATTCCGGGCTGGCCCACCCTCGCACGTCCGAATTTTTGAATGGAAATTCATATTCGTACACAAAACTCGGTGGGGAACCGGTGACATTCGCCACAACTGGACCAGATCGAGAGCACACCGGGCCAAACAAAACGCTAAAAATATTTTTTTGGACACGCTGAAGACGGTTGTAACTGATGAAAGGTCAACCCAACACTAATCACGAGCCGCAAAAAGGAGGTTCTCTCGATGATAGACAGTGACATTACAGGCAATACTAATTCTGGTTGCCAGGAACTGATGCAAACTCAAGATATGCCCGAGATTCATGACGCCAGTTGCACCTGCGATTGCTGCTGCCGGACTTCCATTTCGAACTGCCAGTTGATCGATATGATTCCTGGCTGAAACGACAATGCCGGGGACTCCAAGGAAGTCAGAATAGTCCGGAAGAGGGGCTTGCCCCCGCTGTTTGAAGTTCCTTTACAGCGGGGCAAAGTCCCTCTTCCTGACCTGTTCTACTCAACATCCGGCTGATATCTCTTTGCCCTGTAAAGTACTTGACGACGGTCTCCCAAGCAGCGTAAGATGCTTGAGCGATGA
>JAICQI010000316.1 GCA_025937955.1 Pyrinomonadaceae bacterium | reverse complement strand
TGCCCGGCGAGTCGTTATTCTACGCGGGTGGCCCGGAATCAAACCGCATTTGCGAACATCGAACGAAGCTTTGCCTCAAAAGTGGTGCGTCCCACTTGATCCAAATCAGTACCTGCGATGGCGGGTGGGTGGAGGTTGAGCATGCGATATTCCTATTGATTTTGAATGCCGATGGTTAACCCACCCCGCTATCGCAGGTGGTACTGACTTGGATCCAAAGCCATCGAACGACGTCGTACCGCTTGCAAAGAGGATGGATGAGGAGAAGGATAAACGCTATGAGTAGAAAAAACTTCCTATTCGTTTTTACTGTGATTGCGTTTCTTTCGAGTGCAATCTCGGCTCAGGTTCCCAGCAAAGAGAAGGTTATTGCCGGTGCTGAGCGAGCGTTTGAGAAAGTCAGCAAGGCATACGTTGCACCTGGTCCAGGGTGTGCCGCAGCGGTGTCACTTAACGGAGAAACAGTGTTCGAAAAGGCGTTCGGACTTGCCGATCTGGAACACAACGTTCCCAACACGACTCAAACTATTTTTGAGTCAGGCTCAGTTGCGAAGCAGTTCACTGCCGCAGCGCTCGTACTGCTGCAACAGGATGGAAAGCTGAGTCTCGACGATCCAGTCAGGAAATACATTCCCGAGCTGCCCGATTATGGCGCGCCGCTGACGATTAGACACCTGTTGAATCACACTGCCGGTCTGCGCGACTGGGGCACTGTATTGAGTTTGACCGGCGCGGGCCGAGGTGATCGAGTCATCAATCAGGATCTCGCACTTGACGTTATCACTCATCAGCGAGCACTCGACTTCACACCCGGTTCGGAATACTCGTATTCAAACAGCGGCTACAATCTTGCGGCGATAATCGTCGAGCGAGTTTCCAAACAGAAGTTCCCAGCGTTCGTCGACGAGCGCTTATTCAAGCCACTCGGGATGAAGAACAGTTCGTGGAGAGACGACTACCAGCGTATAGTGCCTGGCCGCGCGCAAGCGTATGCGCGTCAAGGCAACGGACCGTGGCGACTCAATATGCCTTTCATGAATGTTTATGGAAACGGCGGTATGCTTACTACGGTCGGCGATTGGATGAAATGGAACGCGATGCTCGATTCGCAATCGCTTGGTGCGCCTCTCGTAACTGCGCTGGAAACTCGAGGAGTGCTGAATGACGGGCGGAAGATTGCGTACGCGCTTGGGCTGATTGTCAATAAGTACAAGGGACTGAAGGACGTCTCGCACGGCGGTGCGACTGCCGGCTATCAGACTTTTCTGGCGCGATATCCAGACAACAAAGTTTCAGTCGGCGTCATGTGTAACGGAACTTCGCCAGGCGCCGGAGGAATTGCCGCAAACATAACGGATGAGATCTTTGGACCATTTCCCGAAACCCAGAAGACCGAGGCTGCCAAGGTTTCAGAGGACGAGCTGAAGAAATTTGTCGGCATCTGGCGGAATGAAAAGACGCATACGCCCGCCAGATTCGTTATTGAGAACGGCGTGTCGCGATGGAGCGGTGCGCGAATTGTACCAATGGGGGGCGGTCAGTTCACCGCCGGCGGCAATCAATTGAAGTTTACCTTTGATAAGGACGACAAGCCGGTGTCTGCCGAGACTATCGATTCCGATGGTGAAGTGACACGCTTCGTTCCCGAGCAGGAGTGGAAGCCAACGCCGTCAGACCTTGCCTTATTTAAAGGAGATTGGTTTAGCGAAGAGGCTGGAGCAACCGTCACTGTCGCCGTCGATGTTGACAAGATGTTCATTAAGCAGCGGCCGGCAACGAGTTTGGCGATGCAGCCTTTATATAAGGACCATTTCAGCGTGCCAGGATACGTTATCTGGTTCACACGGGACAAAAATGGAAAGGTCAATGGCATGCACGTCGGAGCCTCACGAATGCGCGACATGCTGTTCGCCCGCGTGAAGTAGGTTTATCCGTGGAAAAATAAGAACGAGAAAAAAGAACAAGTCAGGAAGAGGGGCTTGCTCCCGCTCTTAAGGGCAAGAGCGGGGGCAAGCCCTTCTTCCTGACTTGTTCGTATCCCTGTTTGTCTTTGCTGATCCGCTCTAAGGCCGCGCGGTGGGTGGACCATTCGCGGAGAGTTGACCTCGCACGTTTACATCGCGCGCGGCAACCCATGAACGGAGCTGGTTAAACTCATCAGCCGGAGAGCCAGCCGTAGTCGGAAACGGATCATTAGCCAGTGCCGGCGAGATCACTGCCTCGGCTTGAGTAAGAAACGCTTGAACGTTTACAACCGATAGTGGACCATTCAGCAGATCGAGCATGATTTGATTGAACTGTGCTCGGAAAGTGGGATGGCGAAGGAGTACCTCCTGATAGGGCGATGGGGACACTTTACGTCCGCTGCCGGAAGCGTAAATATTTCCCGAGGTGGAGCGGAAGACCGCATCAAGGTCCCAAGGAAAATAGAGCCGGCGAGTATCTTTCCCGGTGTTATTCGGGTCGATGAAATCGACAAACTGAAAATTCTTTCCGTGCGATAACAAAGCATCAGGATTATCGGTATAGGCGTCGACCGCGCCCTGCGTCAGCATGCCACGCATGTTAATGAGCAGCGGCAACTGATTCGCAAGCTCAACGTCGTTTGGCGTCGGGCATGTGCCAGAACCTTTCTTGCCCCCAACCCGGAACGGAACGTAGCACAAGGTATTGTAAGTTGGACTAAATCCATCGCCTTCCTCGATTTCAGGCACGCCAATGTCATCCTGGTCAAAAATCCAGGTTTCATCGTCGACCCACAAACCGCGGTTACGCAGCATCTGCTTATCGCGTTGTTCCGCGTTGACGTATACGCCGATCAGCTGGCCGTTGACACGCAGTTGGACCCAGGAAGCTAAAGCGGCTTCATACCCGTACGAGCCGCTGGCGAGCCGGTGAAGATTCCAGGCAAGTCCCTCCTGGACCACACCCGAGTCTGTGCCGTTCTCAAGACTCACTTTAGTTAAGTCTCTCCACTTTTGTCCGTCAACCAGTTCATTAATATCTATCTTCAAACCAACCTTAATCGGATTGGCTTCTGAAGGAAGCGCGCGTGACGACTTTCGCCTAACGCTAACCAGAATCGGCGACTCACCATCTGCCCAAAACAAAGCAGGAACCTCAATCTCATTCGTTGTATCGTGACGTATCGTGTCCCAATCCTGCTCAGCGAGCTGTAAATTCAGAGTAAGAATTTGAAAGGGATTGAATACATCGGGCCATGCTTGAGCGTATGTGCCAGGTGCGGCAATGAAGAGAATCGTTGCGAGCGCTGACACTCGAAGAATTGAATTCATCAGACAGACTTCTCCTTAAATTTGAAAATGCGATGATGCTTTGAACTTAATTGCTAAGTTCTTGTGGGTCGGGACTGCACGATTAAAGTGAGAAGGGGAATCGAATCTTAGCGGAAAGGTTTTGAGTTTGTCTACACGTTTTTTTCTGCAGCCGTCGAGGCTTGCTTAGTTTCCTACGCACCGAATTGCCTTAGATGATGGTCGGTGTGTTTGTACGTGGCAACGCCCCATTCGCGCCAGCTTAGTGGTCCAAATAGCGGATGATCTGGTCCCATGCCGTCACGAAGACCCGTTCCGATTCGCTCAAGCAACTCCAGCAGCGCGGCACGCTCCTCTTCAAACGATGCCGCAGCCTCGGACTTCAACTCAGGCGCCGTCGGCGCTCCTTTCGGGAAGGGAAGCACGTAGAGAATGAGGTGCTTGAGAGGAAAAACCTGGAACGCGCGCTTGTTCGCCGATGGAACTGAGTATTCTCCAAGAGCCATGAGCGTCGCCAGGCGAAGATGCCGCAGCATGCCTGCTACGTCCATGCTTCCCCATTGCGCCGTAGACGATACCGACAGCGACCTCACCCTCCTATCGAGTGCGGCCCGGTCGCGCTCGTTGAGAATCGTTCCCATTAGTCATCCTCCTAATGATTGCTTGGTCGCATCGTAGTAGTGATTTTCGCCTTCATCCATATACTCGGCGACAAGAGTAAATCCGGCGTCATTGAGTATAGATCGGTATGCTTGTTCTCCAAGTGAAAAGATGTCCTGCCGGTCGAGAGATCATTCCACGTACCCGTTTGCGTCGGGGCGGTGAAGAGAAAGCACCGGCTGTTCTCAATGAACTCTTCGCCACTGCTTCCCAGCCATTTGATCGATCGGTTTGGTCAGGCGGGTTCGTTGAGCGGCTCACTGATTTACGTTTCTTCACGTCGGCTGAGCAAATAGATTGCGATATACTCGCACATCAGGATCTAAAAGAAGAATCGCACGGGAGACACTCGCACATGCTCAATCACTATCGACTGGTGGTCTCGATAATACTAGCGATGGTCCTGCCGAGCAGCCTTTACGCTCAGGCCGAGACACTCAAGTTTGCATGGCCAGACGGCGCCTCCGCGAAAGTCCAGGTGCGCTCCGAGGGAAAACGAGTGAGCCCAAGCAAAATAACTACCTGGGACATGTCTCTTAATTTTGCAATGCATCTGAAACGAATCAACGATCGCATTGTGGTGTCGCGTAAAGATTACTCTGGTTGGAAAGGTAAGCTCCCGCCAGGTTCTGGAGGAGGAGCAGAACGATTTGTTGACATGATTCCGACTTTTATCGTGACCGATGGCGGCGAGTTTGTTGGAATCGAAGGTCACGACACAGCGCGCAAGTTAATGAGTGATTCGGTGGCGCAATCAGGTGTGTTGGATCCGCTACAGCGGAAGGTCTTTGAAACAATATCGTCAAACGCTTCTCTTGAAGCAATGGCCCAATCTCATTGGGCTTTCTTCGTCGTTCTCTGGCAGATTGTTGAACTTGACCCGGAGTTCAGCTTCGAATTCAGTAGTGTCGCTGAAGTCCCTCAACTCGGAGGCGGTCAGCTCGACATCAAAGGTACGGCTGAGTTTGTTAAAGAAACTCCGTGCGGATCTACTCGAAACGATCAGCGCTGTGTTCATTTACATGCGCAGTCGGCAGCTGACAAAACGCAGGTACGTAAACTTATTCAGTCGCTTTTCAATCGGATGGATGCAAATAGCCCAAGCATCGCCGATTGGGACCAGCAAATTAAGGTGGACATTGTAGTCGAGAAGAAAACCATGTTGCCGCAGCATCTTAAGATAACAAGGATTCAAAATATGACAATCAAGGGAAAGGCTCGCGATGAGACTGGTTCGGAAGAATACTCAACAACCTACACTTTCAACTGGCTCTCGGCGGCTGGTGCCGTGGGCCAAAGGCCGAACCAAGGCCTAGCTCAAAACCTTTAGTGAAGCTAGGCCCGGCGAGGGGTAGCCTCGCCTCACAACCGGCGGCGAAGCCGCAACGTCGCGCGCCTGATGATCTTTTCATGCGATGCGGGCAACAGTCATCCGCTGTGTCTGAGTTTTCCGAGGCTCGCCTTCATCTGAACGATCGCTTGCTCGAAAACGTCTTCCGCGACGGCGTAGGTAATGCGAAAGTATCCGGGCGTGCCGCACAGACTGCCTGCGGCGACCAGTACCTTTGCATCCTGCAACAGGTAATCCACGAGATCCACATCAGTACGAATCAACTTGCCGGCCTCAGTGCGACAGCCGAGGTAATGCTCGATGTTCCAGAAAAAGAAGTAGGCCGACTGCGGAGTGATGTATGAGGTGTGCGGAACCGAATTCAACAGCTCCATTGCCTTCGCCCGCCTGACCTTGAGCGCGTCAACTATACTCGGGATAATCTCGTTAGTGGCTTCGAGCGCAGCCAACGCCCCATGTTGCAGGAATTCATTGACACCCGACGTGGCGTAATTCTGCTTCTGTAGATAAATGTCGGTCCACGACGGATGCGCCGCGATGAACCCGACGCGCAATCCTGACATGGCGAAGTTCTTCGACAGGCTGTTGATCGTCAACACTCTGTCATGAATTTCCGGCCAACTACCAATACTCGGGCAGCTTATGTCGTCAACTAAGAGCAGGTTATAAACCTCATCAGACACCACCAACAGTCGCGGGTGTTTCTCCAACACTTTTACCAACCCGTTCAATTCTTCGCGGGTGTAGACCGCGCCAGTCGGATTATTCGGATTGGTGAGAAGCAGTACGCGACTCTTCCACGTGATGTTCTGATCGAGCTGTTGCGGAGTGAGCTTGAAATTATTCTCGGCACTCGTCTGAATGATCTTGAGCCTGCCTCGACCTTGCGCGACGATGTGCGGGAATGCGAACCAGAACGGCGCAGGTATCAGGACATCTTCATCGCCGATGGTATCGAGGATGTTGTAGAGAGCCTGTGAGGCTCCGTAAGTGATGATGATGCCTTTCTCTGAATAGCCATAATCCCTGGCGATTTTCTTGTGCAGCAATTCCATCCCGCGAGTCGACGGATACGAGAGTTGATCTTGTTTTGCTTCGACCGCTTTGATGATCGCTTCTCGCACTTTCCGGTGCACCGGGAATTTCGGCGCACCGGTATTCAGGGATATCGCGTCGGAGTCGGCGAGAAGTTTTGTGCTTTCCGGATTGAACGGATACGAATAGAGACCGGGGGAAGTCTGTGACATAGTGGATTTCGCTTTCAGCTGAGGATTTGAACTCGGGCAGTGGCTCACGATCGATGCCATGCCCGGCATGCATATTACCTCATTACAGATAACCATGGAGTTATTTGAATACGACGAGCGTTATGTTTGATTTACGACTCGTTGAATGGGGCGCTGAGTCCGCGAAGCGGACGGCAGAATAAAGCCTGGGGCGCAAGCCCCAGGATCAATGTAAAAAATAATGACCGAGCCCGCGGCGCGGGCGACAGCGCTGCCGCACGCTCCGCGGGCTCAACCGTGGGGTTTATCGTTAACCTGGGGGTTGCGCCCCAGGCTG
>JAICQI010000048.1 GCA_025937955.1 Pyrinomonadaceae bacterium | reverse complement strand
TGCCGTACGGAATCGGAAAATCTTTTCCGGTGACCACAGCAAAAACGCCGGGCAGTGCCAGCGCTTTGGAAAAGTCGATGCTTTTGATCAGCGCGTGAGGCAGATGCGAACGCAGCATCTTGCAGAACAACATGCGCGGCAAAACGATATCATCCGCAAACTTCGTTTGGCCGACGCACTTCGCGCGCGCGTCGACCTTGCGAAAGGGTTTGCCAATAATGTTCAGATCTTTAGCCACAGATTACAGGAACACAGATTTACGCCGATAAAAACGGTTCTTAATCAAGTCCGTAGATGCTTTCCTTCGGTAGCTCGACTTCTTCACCGCGCATACGTGCCGCGGCCAGTTCTACTGCCTCGTAGATTTTAATATACCCGGTGCAGCGACAGAGATTGCCGGAGAGTGCTTCCTGAATCTCTGTGCGCGTTGGGTCCGGCGACTTCCTCAACAACTCTTCAGCCACCAGCAAAAACCCTGGCGAACAATAACCACACTGCGCTGCTCCCAAGTCAGCAAACGTCTGCTGCAAAGGATGAAGCTCCGCGCCCTGGGCCATTCCTTCGATTGTTTTTACGTCTCGGCCCTCGGCATCGAGGCCGAGCATCAGGCAAGAGAGGATCGAACGTCCATCGACGAGCACCGCGCAGGTACCACACTCGCCAAGCTCACAGCCATGCTTAGTGCCGGTGAGATTCAGATCCTCACGCAAAACTTCCAGCAGCGTCTTGTGTGGTGCGAAAGCGACTTCCGTCTGTTCGCCGTTGAGCCGGAAACTGATGTGCTTCTTACTGTGTCGCGGCACCGTCTTTCTTCTTTACTTTATTCAAAATCGTGTTGTCGATCAGTCGCGTTTTGCCGACGTAAGCCGCGAGCGCGATGAGAGTCGGCCGGTCGTCGACCCTGTCAACCCTTTCCAGCGTCTCTGCGTCCGTGACTGCCACGTAGTCTAACCGCGCGCGTGGCTCAGATTCGACTGTG
This sequence comes from Pyrinomonadaceae bacterium, assembly GCA_025937955.1. GTDB lineage: Bacteria > Acidobacteriota > Blastocatellia > Pyrinomonadales > Pyrinomonadaceae > PSRF01. Next base: position 13,464 of record JAICQI010000048.1, on the reverse strand, counting down.
TTGCGAATGATCTCCATGATCCGGTTCGCGTTTCGCTCGCCTTCTTTATAGGCGCTCTTGGCCTGGACCAGCGCTTTGTGTATCACTGCCGCCGAGTTCTGCTCGTCAGGAGTCAGATAAAGATTGCGCGACGAAATCGCCAGTCCCGAATCTTCCCGCACAATCGGTAATATAACAATCTCTGTATCAAAGGCGAGGTCTTTGACGAGACGACGAATAACCAGCGCCTGTTGCGCGTCCTTCTGACCAAAGAACGCGAAGTCAGGCCGAATAGTGTTCAGCAACACCGTCACAACCGTCGCCACACCACGAAAATGACCCGGACGCGAAGCGCCCTCGAGTTGCTCGGAAAGACCTTCGACATTCACGTAGGTCGAAAAACCCTTCGGATAGATCTCTTCAACTGTCGGCGCGAAGATGTAATCAACGTTGTAGTCCGTGAGCAGCGCAGTGTCTTTGGTCAAATCGCGCGGGTAATGTTCGAAGTCTTCGCCCGGGCCAAACTGCGTCGGATTCACGAAAACCGACACCACCACGACGTCGCACATTCGTCTCGCTTCACGAACCAGACTCAAGTGTCCGTCGTGAAGAGCGCCCATCGTCGGAACCAGGCCCACAGTCTTATCCTGTTCACGACGGATTTTGCGCGCGACGGAACTCATGCGCTGGCGGCGATTGATGATCTCCATAGTTTGAGGTTGGCTTAGGACTTCTCGGCCTTAGAGTCTCTCGATGGGATCTCGATATCCATTTCTGCGGCAGTCTCGGCGGGCAGACCGTACGACTCCGCTTCGGACGGATAAGTGCCATTTCTCACGTCGTCGGCATACCGGCTGACTGCATCAGTCATCACCTCACGCAGGTTTGCGTAAGGACGAACGAAACGAGCCTGCTTGCCAAACGACAGACCCAACATGTCGTGCAGGACCAGCACCTGAATGTCGCAATGAACACCGGCGCCGATTCCGATCGTCGGAATGCTGATGCTCTCGGTGATCATCTGCGCTATCTCGCGCGGCACGACTTCCAGCACCACGGCAAACGCGCCGGCGTCTTCCATCGCTCTGGCGTCGTCGAGCAACTGTTGCGCGGCCTTGGCTGTTTTACCCTGCACTCGGTAGGCGCCGAGTTGGTTAATCGACTGCGGCGTGAGACCGATGTGGCCCATCACGCTGATCTCTTCGTCCACCAGACGCTTCACGAGGGGAACTCGTTTGTGTCCACCTTCGAGTTTGATCGCCTCCGCGCCGCCTTCCTTCACCAGTCGCAGTGCGTTTCTGACGGCATCGTTGTCGCCGGTATGAAAAGTTCCATAAGGCATATCGGCGACCAGCAACGCGCGCTGTACGGCTCGTCGCACGGCCTTCAGATGGATCAGGATCTCGTCGAGAGTGACGGGCACGGTGTTGCCGTAACCCAAAACCACGTTGCCGAGACTATCGCCGACGAGGATGATATCGATTCCTGCTTCATCGACGATGCGTGCGGTCGGATAATCGTACGCTGTCAGACAAACGAGTCGTTCGCCGCGTTGTTTACTTGACCGCAAAGACGGTGCACTGACCTTTTCCGGCCTTTCAGGCTTCAGATAGGGCATTTTTAGACCTCTTCACACCACGATGTGTGGACAAATGAGTTGCCAGTGAAACGGAGACTTTGGAGATGTCGTGGGCTCGATAACAAGTGTGGGGCATTATAGTATCTGCGTAATCTGCGGTTCAACCTGCCGCCCACCGTCTAACTGTTGATCGGTCTTTTGTTTGTGTTAACAACTCGCTGATTGGTTTTCGAAGCACGGGGTGGAGGAGACTCGGAACCAGCTCGTTCAAAGGAACAAGCACGAAGCGTCGTAAAGCTATTCGCGGATGAGGAACAGTCAGAAACTCCGATTCCAGTTGTTGATCTTTAAAGATGAGCAGGTCGAGATCGATCGTCCGCGGACCCATGTGGATGTCACGAGTGCGCCCGAGTCGGTATTCAATCCGCAGCAGGCGCGCCAGCATCTGCTCGGGCGAGGGAAGTGTTGAGCCGCGCAGCTCCGCCACCATGTTTAGAAACACAGGCTGGTTTTCGTATTCGACCGGCTCTGTTTCGTAAATACTCGAGAGTCGAATAACATCCAGGCCGGCGTCGAGCATGCCGCGGACGGCGAGCAAAAGATACCCGGCGCGGTCTCCGAGGTTCGATCCGAGTCCGACGTAAGCGTTTTGAATCATCGACGATGTCTCAACTTCTTACCTTAATCTGGCTTAAGTGGCGCCTGATGCGCAACTCACTGCGCTCCTCGAAAGCGATCCTGAACAGGATCGCATCGATCCTCGGAATGCTGGTCGCCCTTGCGTTGTCGCTCATCGTGGCGTTGATCCTGGGTGTTGTTGCCTATGCGCTTAGCCAGCCCGACACACTGGGCCAGGCGTTTCGACGAACAGCTACGAGTGGCCTGCCAAATCCCGAGTTCATCCTCTTTTCCATTGTGGGATTCATTTACCTGATGTGGGCCACTGTGCCTTTGAGCATCGGCGGCAGCAAACAATTCGACGCGGGAAAGTTGCTGATGTACCCGATAACGCTGCGCAAGTTGTTTGCGGTCGACTTCATCAGCGAGCTCACAACACTACACTCGGTGTTCGCCGTGCCGGCGATACTGGCCATTTGCATCGGCACCGGACTCGGCAAAGGCAATCTCACCGCAGCGCTGATTGCTGCGATCCCAATGTTGCTGTTCGGCGTGGCGTTATCGAAATGGCTTTCGACGACCATCGGCTCGCTTGTTCGTCGCAAGCGCGCGCGAGGCGAAACCATCGTTGCATTGATTGGCGCTGTAGTTGGTTTAACTGCCGCAGTGGCGGGCCAGATAGCGCCGATACTCTTCGAGCATGCTGAATCATTACGCTCGTTGCGCTGGACGCCGCCCGGAGCTGCTGCATTCATATTAATCGGCGAGGAAGCAAACAACCCTGTCGTATACGTCGTCGCTTTTTTGACATTGAGTGCTTATGCGGTGGCTTTGATCGTGGCCACTTACTGGATTGCGCGTCGCGCGGCGCTGGGACTTGAAGGAAAACGAAAACAAAGGGTTGAAGTTGAACGAAGCACTACAGCCGGCTATTCAGGCTGGCGGCTACCGCTCATCTCAGCGGAGCTGTCAGCGATAATCGAGAAAGAGATGCGCTATGCGATGCGCAACGCTCAGGTACGTATGCTGGCGCTCATGCCGTTGATCCTGATCGTCGTTCGGGCCATCAACTCGCGACGGTGGGGCACTGGAAGGCCACCCGCGTCGGAAGACTTCCTGACTTACGGGTCAGGATTGATAGCGACCGGCGGAGTGCTTTACGTCTTTGTCATCCTGGCTGGTCTATCTTGCAATCTTTTTGCTTTTGAAGAAGACGGAATGCGAACGCTTATTCTTTCGCCGGTCGACAGGCGCAAGATCCTGCTCGGGAAGAATATCGCGGTGGCGGTGCTGGCACTTATATTCTCCACCATACTGTTGATTCTCAACATGATTGTCTTCCGCGATTTAACCGCTCCAACGCTGCTTTTTATCGTGCTGAGCTTTGTTATCTTTGCCACGATTAGCTCGACGATTGGCAACTGGCTTTCAATTCACTTTCCGAAACGCATGCGCTTTGGGAAGCGCTTGAACGTGTCGGGGGTCGCCGGGTTGCTCTTGGTCCCGATGATCATCGTGCTCGCTACGCCGCCATTACTGGCGACACTGGTGGGTTACTTCAGCCGCAATCTCTATTATGAATACCTGGCGCTGCTGGGCCTCGCCGTGATGTCAGTTGGACTCTACTCGCTGATCATCGACTTCCACGGGCGCTCTCTCGCGAAGCGCGAGATCAACATCCTCGAAGCCGTGCGGGAACCAGCGGACGAATAAAGCCACAAAAAGGCACAAAAAGCACAAAAAGAAAATCAGACTCAACAGATCAAATCAAATTTTCTTTTGTGCCTTTTGTGCCTTTTTGTGGCTAACTGTTACACTAGCCGCCCGGCAACTTTGAATCCAGTGATGCTTCAAGGCATCCGGGCGGGTTTTGGGGCCCCGTCAATACACAAATGGCTCGCAGAAGATTTCGCAGCAACCAGCGTCACGAACCAACCACGGAGCGTTCCTTTCAGGAATACATCCTCTCCACTCCCGCACCGCAAACTTCCAGGACCGAACTACTGCGGCTCGTTCGCGGCGGTGAAGATACTTTTCTCGAACTAAAGGTCAAACTCTCGAACACGGAGAAGATCGCACAGGAGATCGTGGCCCTGGCAAACACGGGCGGCGGCGTCATCGTCTTCGGAGTAAACGATCAGTTGCGAGTTGAAGGCGTTGACGATCCGGAAAGAGTCCAGGAAGACCTGGTCCGGATCTGTCGCGAGGAAGTTCAACCTCCACTCGTGCCGTTCATCGATCGCATCGCACTCGACAACGGTCGGCGCATCGTCGCGCTCGATATCGAAAGCAAGAGACGTCCTTATCGCACTCGTGACGGGCGCTTTTATCTCCGCATCGGCGCGGAAAAGCGCGAGGCTTCGCGTGAAGAGATCTCTTCGCTCTTAGACGAATCGCGCCCGCTTCGTTACGAAGACGTGCCGGCGCTTGGCGCAACCATGGCCGATATTGACGAAGCGCACCTGTGGAGCTACCTGCGCGAGTTTGAAGGCGGTGCTTTTGAAGAAGCAACTGTGGTTGGTTACCCGACTGCCGAGGTGCTCGAGCGCGATCTGCTGCTGGCTACAAACGACGGCCAGGAGATCGTGCCGACTGTTGCCGGCTTGTTGTTGTTTGGCTGGGACGAGCGCGTCACGGAATTACTGCCACGCGCGGCCGTGACTGCAACAAGGTTTTCGGGTGATACACAACAATCGCCGATCGTCGAACGCGTCAAGTTTTCCGGTAACTTGCTTTCAGTTTACGAAGGCCTGACACGATTTATTCGTCGCTATTGCGATCTGTCGGAAGTACGGCCGAAGAGTGGTTCGTACACAACGGAAGAGTCGCCGGTGCCGGCGCGTTCGAGCTATCACCGCGGCGTCGTGGCGGAAGTGATCGCTAACATGCTCGCGCACAGGGATCTGGCGCTGCGAGATCTGCCGAGCCGCGTGCACGTTTTCGATCACTCGCTCGAGTTTGTGAATTCGCGTCGCAGTGTTGGGTTCTCGCCGGTAGCGCAAAAAGCGATTCGTTATGGAATGCCGGAGCGTTTGAATCCGCGTCTGGCGGCAGTGTTAACCAGTGCTGCCTATGGTTTGAAACTTCCGTTACAGGGATTGCCGGCGCTCTTGCGTGAGGCGAGACGCTTCTCGAATCGCAAAGCCGAGATCGTGTCGTTTAATGATGAATTCCGGCTCAGGATTTACGGAGCGTAGAAGTGGCTACTTTTTTTACTTCGAGCCGACCTTGTCAGGTTTGGGAGAGTTGTAGAACTGGCGCGCCTGGACCACATATTCCTTATCGTCATAAGTGCCGTCGCCGTCAACGTCCACTCTCACCTGAAGCTTATGCTGCTTGCCGTCGCGGACGTCGCCGGGATTGAAAGCAAGACTGTACTGACTACGCAGCAAGGCATTGATACTGCCGAGCACCTTCGGCAACTCTCCTTCAAACGTCACCGGAAAGTACGCGCCGCCAGTTTCCTTCGCGAAAGTCTGTAGCGTGTTGTCAGCCTGCAACCAGCTCATTCTTCCAGGCATTCCCAACAAGCTATCCGTAGCCGGCAACGAATCGCCGTAAAGCTTCTTGAACATGTTTGCGGTGCCGATGATGTAAACCGGAACGCCGGAATTCTGCAGCACTTTGCGCGCGTCGCCGTAATTGATCTTACTGAACGTGTCGATACCCGAAGCGACCAGGATCACTGCACGCCGCCGTCCCTGCACAGACGCCAGCCCTGCATAATCAGCTTTCTCCGACTCCGAGTTCTCGAGCACTACCGAGTCGCCTCGACCACCCTGAAGCACAAACTTCAACGCGTCAAACAGATTCGTCTCGCGAAACGCAGGCTGGTTCCGCAACAACAAAGTAACCACCTGTTGAAGCCGGCCCGGATCGTTTGTGAAGTCCGTCAAGGGCGTCGGACGAATATCGAAAGCAATTACGGAAACGTAATCGTCGGGTGGCTTGATGAACTGCGACAGAAACATCGCCGTGGGGCGAATCACTTCGTACGTGCCAGGCTCGTAGCCTCTGTTTCCGTAAAGTCCAAAGATCTCCGACCACTTGCTGTACTCGACGACCATCGCCACCGTAATCGGCGCTTCGGGCGTTGAGAAGTTTGTGATCGTTTGCTGCACGCCGTCGGCAAAAAGCGCGAAGTTGGGTTTCTTGAGGTCGGTGACAATCTGACGGCTCTTTTTGTGATAGACAACGGCATCGACGTTGACGATCTGCGTCGAGATTGTGACTTTTTCGATGTCCTGCGGCTTGGTTGGTTCCAGGTCGCGCGGCAGGGGTTCCTGCTGTTCCTCGCCAGGTTTGGGAGTTTCGCTGGGACGTTTGTTCTTCTTATCGTTCGAAGTGGGTGGCTGACGTCTGGACTGCGACCACCCCGGATTAACAGTTGCGCCGAGCAGCATTAACGAGAGCGCAATAGCAAAAAGTGGGTACAAACGTTTAAATCTCATAATTTCGACTCCCGAGGCGTAAAGCGGAGGGCAATCCACAGATTACACAGATTAATTTAATCTGATGCCGGGGATCCGACGTGAGTTTACCACTAACGGCCGCTGGCTTCCGCTTCTATTACGATATCGTAACTGCCGGTATTATCGGCCAAATCGCCCTCGTTGACACCCAGGAACAGCACTCCATCGCGCTGCGCGACAAAATCTCGACGCGGTCCGATCAGGATAAAGTCGTCGTTATCGTCGCCAATTACGGCAATCAGCGCGCCCGTATTTTCGTTGCGCATCAGCTTGTCGTTGTCCTGAATAGTGGCCGATCCACCCGGCAGCGAGAAACGTCCTCGTCCCAGTGAAACGCGACCCGAAGCACTGATGCGAAGTCGTTGACCCTTGCGCACGACCAGCCCGCTGTTAGTCCAGCCGTTGTTTGCGTTGTCGGCCCTGACGCCGACTTTGATCGTAAAGAAGGTTGGAGTTGGAACAACGGGACCCGAATCGTTCGAGCGCGAATCCGGAACGTTGTTTTCGGGCGGGTTATTCGGAGTCGACGAAGGCCGGCTCATGGGCGCGTTGTTTCGTGCGCTTTCTTCGGTGGCGGAGGTGCCGGAGATCGAATCGAACTCGATCGATTCAACGTCCTCTACGTAGACAGTGGTTTGCCCGCGTCTGCCTCTTGCGCTTCCACCGATCAGGATAGTGAACTGCTGATCCTTGAAGCCGATCACCTGGCCACGAATAACACTGCCGTCTTTGAGACGAATGGTATCGGCGAGCAGCGGTGTCGAGAGTGAAACCAACAACAAAGTGGAGAGCAGAAGTTGAAATCTTTTCTTCATAATTTCTCCCTTATGGGGGCATTCCGTGACGAGGTTTAGCAAGACTCGGATGCTTTTGCAAGCGGGAGAGGCGTTATTCACGCGGCTTTGATGGCGGTTGCGTAGACGACGTTTGCTTCGACGGATCTTACTGCCGCGTTTTGAATGAACTCAAGGTTCTGTTTGCGCACTTCTTCGCGAGCTTCGCGATCGAGTTGGTCGACTGTGCCGCGATAGCCGGAGCCCATGATCATGGCCCACCAATCGTCCGGTGAGCTTACGGGTTGCGAGCCGCTTTCCGCTTCCACGTTCAACTCTTTGAGACCGGCAGCTTCCAGAAGTTTGAGCAAGTCGTCTACTTCGCAGATCCGGTCCCACGGGTTGAAGCCTTTGTAGAGATCTGGCCGCGCGTTTCGAACTGCGTTCCAGAACGCAGTGTTGGCAGGTTCAAAGAAACGCGGTCCCCAGGTCGTGATGGCAAGTCTACCTTCGGTGCGCAAAACGCGTTTCAGCTCGCGCAGGGCCGACTCCATATCGGGAACGAAAAAGATTCCGAACACGCAGACGACGACGTCGAAGCTATTGTCTTCGAATGACAAGCGCGTCATGTCGCCGGATTGGAATTGGACGTTCTCGAGACCTTGTTGCTGTGCTTTGGTGCGTGCGAGTTCGAGAAGATTTTGCGCAAGATCGACGCCGATCACCGATCCGTCTGGTCCAACAATCTTTGCCGCCGGAATCGCCGAAGCTCCGCTGCCGCAACACACGTCGAGCACTCGCTGTCCGGCAGTTAATCCAAGCCGCTCGACAGTGCGCCGCCCATATCGTTCCCAAAACGTGTTGGCTGGATGATCGTAGAAGTCCGCCGCCGCGTTGTAAGTGGTCGCCGCTCTCTTTTTAGCAACTTCCAACTCGCTCATCGGCGCGTAATTGTGCCACAAAAGTGACGCGGATAACGCAGATTAAATCCGGATTTTATCTGCGTTATCCGCGGCTGGCTTTTTACGCGAACTCGGTTCGAGCCTGCACTACCAGGTCGCGCATGTCCATGCTGCCGCTGGCTCCGTTGTTGGACGAGGTATGCCACGACTGCACCGCGATGGCGCGTGGTCCAACGTCCCCGTCCCAGAAACCAAAGACAGGTCCACCGGATTGTCCCGGAAATACGTCTGCCTGGTGCAGGATTGATTGCGCGGCGGCATCAGTGCCGTCGACTGTGAAGTTACCCTGCCAGGTTGGGCGTTGGCCGCTGTTCAGGTCGGTGGGATAACCCATGTGCGACCACGCTGCGAGGCTGTCCCAGTCGTCGTTATAGCCACGCGCACCCATCCAACCGGTGGTCTCACCCAGGCGTCGATCGAGCACTACTACGACATAGTCGAAGTCGCCCTCGTTCCCGGTGATAAAGCCATCGCCATCTTCCTGGACATACCAGTAGATGTGTATGCCATAGGATTCTCCAAACGGCGCGTTGCCGTCGAAGTATGAAGGAGTGAATCGCACCCAATCCGCGGCGAACCCCGGCGGTGCGGTCCAGTCGATCACGTGGCTGACAGTCAATAGATGGCGTGGACCAATCATTACACCTGAACCGGAACCGCGGTTTGTCTGGACCAGACCGACAGTGGACCACGGATAATTGGTGTCTTGAAATGTCATCCGGTTATCAGTGCCAAAGACCGTGGTCGCAACGCGGCGGCCTCGTTGCGGTGGTCGAATTGTGAGCCTGCTTTTTACCCGGTCGCGGGGCACAGCACTGAAGCCGAGATGATCGGGAATGAAGCCGGTCAGTTGCTCGGCGAGACGCTCCTCGCTGATTTCCCGCTTGGCGATTCTGGTGGCTTTTCCTTTTAAGAGAGGAGGCAAGGCGCGCCCGCCGGCGCGGACTCCATCGATTTCAACAATCACTTCCCAATCGCTCTTATCGCCGCGCTCAACCCGCTCCAGCCGTGTTCTGACTCTGGGTTCCTGATCGGCGGCGACATGAAAGCGACGCTCGAGCCCGATCGGCGTATTAGTTTTCGGATCGCGTGCCTCGAAATGTCTCTCAATATCTCTGAATTTAATGGGTTTTTCTGCCATGTTAAATCTCCTTGGATGGGTTAGGGCTGGAAAAGATCGGTTCTGAAACATATGAGGTTTTGTCGGTGAAATGTTTCCTGGGGGTGCCCGAGTTGGTGTATGGCGGGACGTAAATGCGCAGTTACTTTATGAATTCCGCTTATAAACGCTTCGAATCAGGCGAGATCACTACAGGGCACGGTCGTTGCTTCGGGTCGCTTTAACTCGGCGCTGAGTCACCTTCAGCGAGTGTTAGCGAGGAGCAAGCAGACAATGAAACACAGTCTCAAAGATCCGATTCATAATCCCTTCCACAATCGATTTCACGTGCCGGTGCATTCGCGACTCGACGAGATGCAGGCCTACACGCAGGTTGTTTGGCTGAAAGATACGGCGCCGCTGAATGGCGAAACAGCGAGCAACCAGAGCAGCCGGCCCTGGGTACGCGCGGTCGCAGGCGCCTTCGCGCTGGTGTTGGTGGTGGCGTTCTCCGCCGTTGTCGTATCGCAGTTTCTCAATTAGACGGGACTTAACCACAAAGCCACGAAGACACAAATTAGTGTCTTCGTGACTTAGTGGTTGAAAACTTGCAGATTACTTCGGACCAGACGATACGTCAGTCTTCAACTCTGAAGCTCGCCGCCTTTCGACCGCTGTGCGCAATTCTTCCGGTGTCGCGAACCGGCCGTGTACTCCGTAGATCTTCTCCACCTGCAATCCCAACTGCTGCAAGCGGTCGGCAAAACTGATCGTCGCATCCTGCGCGATCGGAATGTTTCCATTCGCTGCCGCGTTTAGCAGGTCGGCCTGAAACAGAATTTTCTCCTTCGGCAAGTAAGCCACCAGGATCTCGTTCGCATGTGGATTGGGTCCGATGTCGTACAACTCGACTACGTGCTTGTCATCCTGAAACACGCGCTTCTTGTTGGCGATCGTTTCGATCTTCAACTTGTCTTTCAGTGATAACCGTGGCAGCAACGACGACTCAACCGCTGCGGCCTTTTCCAGATAACTCTTGTTGCCGGGCGTTGTCACTATGGTTGCTCCTTCGGCAACGTACTCGCGAAATCCGCCGGCGTGATCGGAGTGGTGATGAGTCAGGACGAGATACTTGATCGGTTTGCCCGGCACTGTTTCCTTGATCTTGGCGAGCGCCTGAACCGAGTTGCTGCCGTAGAAGATTTGTTCCGGAGCTTCCAAGACCAGCACGTGATCGTTGAAGGCCACGAACAGAATGTTGTGTGTGCCTCCCGCCAATCCCTGCAGCAGGTAAACATCGTCCGCGATCTTGCTCACTGCCGGCGGTGGCGGCGTTGCCGGTCCCGCAGCAAGTTTTTCAAAACCATCCGGCCCTTGAAATACGCTGTCCGCTGGTTTTGTGTTGATTTGCAAATCGGTAAACTCCGCTTCCTGAACAATCCCTCCCGAGTTGTACAACACGCGCGCGCTGGGAAACTTCACTTTTCCAATCGCGCGATAGTTTGAATACGTTTGCGCAATCTCTGAATCGCCGGCTATCGGATCGGCGTAGAGAAAACCGTATCGCGTCAGCAGATTCGTTTGCGCGTCAAAAGCAAGTGACAACTGTTGATTGTCAGGACGAATAACGCTGATCACTTTTTGCTTTCTGCCACCGATCTCATCTTCGCCCACCCAACGCAACGTCGCGGCGCGATCCAATGCCTCGAGCAATACGAACGGAGGCAAGCGACGCATTTGTCCGCGGAAGTTGTTCACGGAAGGATTGTTGATCGGCGTAACCGTCCTGGACCACATGTCGTAGTTATATCCTTCAGTGCCTTTGACGATGGTCTTGGTCCAGTTGTTGAAACCGGTGCCGTTAGCGGTCTTTAACTCATCGAACACAAACCCACGCTCGGTGTCGATGATGAGTGTCTCTTCGGAAGTGCCAACGGTAGGCGCGCCTTCAGCGGCTGGACTCTGATAGCGCGCGTACAGCTTGCCTTTTTCTTTGAGAGTGAAATCTTTGATCGCGCGTAACGCTTCGACTCCGCCATGCGCTTCGATAGCATCGTCGAGCACGCGGCGTGCCTGTTGATACGAACGCTGCGAAGCATTCGGTTGCTGTGCGAGGACAGCAGTTGATGCTTGCAGCACAAACAATGTGGCGACGACAAATAGTTTTAGCTTCATCGTGGTGCTCCTTCTCCAAAATCCGGTAGGTATTCCAATATTTGGAATAAAGGTGTGTGCTAAATCGTCGTGGGAAGACGTCAGTCTAATACTTAAAAAGGAGTGGAAATGTTCTGTGAGTTTTAGCCACGGATGACACGGATAGAAAGATCCGCGTCATCCGTGTTTATCTGTGGCTGAATATTAACTTTGCCTCAAGGGCGGCATCGGGATGGGAATGCCGTATGTCGTTGCACCAACACCTACACCACCTTCACACGAATTTGGTGGGACGGTGCAAACGCGCCGTGTCGCTGGACACTCTGCGGCCCAGAACATGTAGCCGAGCATGCCGCTTGTTGTCCCGGCGCCGTTCGGAGCAACTGTTTGCACGTATGCGCCGGTTGAGTTGATCAGCGAATTGGTAAAGTTGACGCACTCAGGCGCGGGCTTTGAACCTGTAACGATGTAAAGCCCGCCTGTAAACTTCGCCGGAGCGAGCGGCAGAATTGGAGGACCAAACTGCGGTTTGCCGTCGACGTGCTCCTGCCAATCGGCCTGGGCCGTTGATGCAGAATTAGGTTGACGCGCAGGAACCATCGCGTTCGCGTAATCCAGCACGGGCGTGGTCGTGTTCAGCCAATCAGCAGTTGCCTTCCGCGTCAAAGCGATCAACCAGCGGTCGCCTGCGGCGAGGTCGATCGTTAATCGTGCTGCATGATTGTTTCCTGATGCATCGTACGGATGAACTGAGCGGTAAGCGTTGATGAACGCCTGTAACCCGGTAAGATTCGGGTCCGTGTTTTCTTCGTAGTCGATCTCAAAGCCCACACCTAAGCGTTGCGCCGCTTCGGCTGCGTTCAGTCCAAGTTGAGAAGGATTAGTTGCGAGAGCCTGGTTCCACGCATCCGTATAAGTGATCCCTCCCATAGACAACTGCACGCGGATGCCGCGGGTTTTGAAGTAATCAACCACTGCCTGATTCATGCCAATCGGTATGCCTTGGGATGTGCCCGCATCGTTAGTCTTGTTCAGCAATCTCAGCGGATGAACAAAACTCAACACCACCAGGTTTACTGACGGCCTGCCATCGCCTCGATTAATCAGCCAGCGGTTACGGTTATCGAAATCGGTCATGTTGCGAACGCTGGCCCAGGTACAGAAGTCATTACCACAATGCCAGGATCCGTAAACCGATATGTTGGTGAAAGCGGCAACTGTTTTCGGCTTCACAGAGTATCCGCCGAAGAGTGCGGCAGCTATAAGCAAGCTCAGCGCAAACATTCTCAGCATCCCAGTTTCCTCCGGTTGAAGTTTTGAGATTCAGGGGAATAGATTGGGAGGAGCCGAATCTTAGCACAGTTGAGCAGTTAACGTTTACGCTTTAGCTTGCCTACCCTTGTATCCAGTTGTGGACCGCGCAATCTCTTGTCGTTATCCAGAATGTTAACAGTGACAATGAATTGATTACCCAGAGTGGCGTTTGACACATTACTTAATGTGATGTTGAACGTTTCACTTGACTCCTTAATGAGGTCGTCGTTTGTGATGACAGTGAAGCTCTTGGATGACTCCCCTGGTGCAAACGTGAGCGTCCCTGATGCGGCGTTGTAGTCGCCAGGTCTCACCGCGCTCACATCCGAAGTAGCGTATTGAACACTCGCGGTCCCTGAAGTGTTGCCACTCCGAGTGACCGTGATTGTGACCGAACCTGCACCTTCATTAACGCTGTAGGAAGCAGCGCTAAATTGAATCATGGCAGCTGGCGCCGGCGTTGGAGTCGGTGTTGGTATCGGCGTCGGTGTGGGTGTAGGTGTCGGAGTCGGTG
>JAICQI010000862.1 GCA_025937955.1 Pyrinomonadaceae bacterium | reverse complement strand
CCGTCGCGCTCGAAATAACGCTGCCGCCCGCGCACTTTAAAACTAGCAGAACCAAGTGGCGTATTACTGTTGCCAATGAACACCTGATAGTTGAGCTCTTCGCCGATTTTGAATGGCACGTTTGTACTTAACGGCGGCGGCGCGGCCGGTGTTGGTGTCGGAGCGGGTGCGACAACAATCGGCGGTGTGGGAGTAGCTGTTTCTGCGGGCGGCTTTACAAGCTCGGAGCCAGCGAGCTCGGCAGTCAGACTTCCCGACTTTAAACGAGCCGTTATAAGCACAGGCACGTGCCGTTCGTCGTCACTGAAATAAATCCTGAGCCGCTTCAGTGCTGAGTTGTCGACTTTGATCTGAGTGACGATAGTCGGAAACGAGCCGACGTTGGTTCTGATCACGTCTCTGCCAACCACTCTCAACTCCGCCTGGTAATTAGTCCCTTCGCCGCGCACGGAAAAGTTGTAGATCGCGCCATCGGCGAGTGGCAGCGCACGAGCGCGATAAAAGATCGAGAGCAGATCGTACGTGCCGGGAAAGCCTCTTTGCTTCGGAGGGATTGCTTCGTTGCCGCCGGGCTGGCTGAAGTCCTGCACCGAGTCGGAGTTTCTTATCGCATCACGGGCTGTTTCCTCGGAGCGAAACGGAAGTCCCGAATTGGGATCGACGTAGCTTACGTAGTCGTTATTGATCGCAAACAGAGCGACGTTGATCACGCCGGTTGTTTCAACGTGCGCGCGCAATTGGACCGCATCGCGGCCAAAGTGCATGCCGCGTGAAACGACTTCTACTTCGACGTGCGCGGCGCTGGGAAAGTTTGAAAACGAAACGTTGTAGGTCAGTCTTTCGCCCACCCGATACGGAGACGTAGAGAATCCTTGCGCCGAAATCCCATCCATTTGCTGAGCAAATATTGGAAAAACGAGTGCGAGAAGGAGGATCGATAATAGGGAAATGAACGGGGGTTTCAAGCGTCGATTCACCGTCGCATGATAGTTTCAAATCGGAGTTGGGGCAAATAGAGAGTCCGCGACCAGAGTTTACACGCCACCTTTATTGAACAGTTCCGTTCGTTTGTGAAGTCTCCATTTCCGCGACAATGGCGTGTGCGGCGGCGACCGGATCGGGGGCTCCGGTAATTGGCCGTCCCACGACGAGATAGCTCGCGCCCGCGGCGATTGCGGCTGCGGGTGTTGCCACGCGTTTTTGATCTTCGCGGGTTGTTTCGTTGTTTGCCGGGCGTATGCCCGGTGTGACGACCAGGAACTTTGGATTCGGCACCGCTTGCCTGATGGATTCGATCTCTTGTGGTGAAGCGACGACGCCGTCGACGCCTGAGGCTTCGGCAAGCTTTACGAGACGGTTGACGGATTCGGAGGGCGGGGCGGTTACGCCGATTTGCGTGAGTGTGGTGGCGTCCATGCTGGTGAGGACGCTGATTGCGAGTACGGCTGAACGTGTACCGCCTTTCTCGCCGACTGCGGCGACTGAATCCACAGCGCGCCGCATCATCTCGCTGCCGCCGCTCGCGTGAATCGTGAACAATGAGACACCGAGCTCCGCGGCCGAGCGCGCGGCGCCGGCGACCTGGTGCGGGATGTCGTGAAATTTCAGATCGAGGAATACTTTTGAGTCGAGGGCGATGATGTCGCGCACGATTTGTGGTCCAGCGGAGGTGAACAGTTGCGACCCGACCTTGAACATGCCGGCGACGTGGTGGAGTTGTTTGACTAAGTCGAGTGCTTTAGCGGGTGTTTCCACGTCGAGTGCGATTATCAGTTTGTCTTTAGCCACCAAGTTGTTTTGCTCCTTTATTTTGTTTGCCACAGATTTACACTGATACCTACAGCATCACTGATACTTTTAAAACCCTCGCGCGCAAGAATGGTGGCGAGGCCTTCGTTGATTTCGCGTGCGATGTTTGGACCCTGGTAGATGAAACCGGTGTACAACTGGACCAGACTGGCGCCGGCTGTGATCTTTTCCCAGGCGTCTTCAGCCGTGAAGATTCCGCCCACGCCGATTAGTGGGATGCGCCCGCCCGTGAGTTGGTAGAGATCGGCGATCATTTTTGTCGATCTTGTTTTTATAGGTTTCCCGCTGAGGCCGCCTTCGCCACACGCGGCAACGCGTTGGGCGTCGGTGCGCAAGTTGTCGCGGCTGACAGTTGTGTTGGTCGCGATAATGCCGTCGATCCCTAAACGCTCGACGACTTCTACAATCGTTTCGAGTTCGCTGCGCTCGAGATCCGGCGACAGTTTGACCAGCAACGGTAGTGGTTGCTGCAACTCCCGATTCCGCTGTTGCAGTGCAGACAGCAGGGAGGTTAGTTGCTGCGATTGCTGAAGCTCGCGCAGTTGCGGCGTGTTTGGCGAACTGACGTTCACAGCAACATAATCCGCAACCTTGTAGACGAGCTCGAAACTCGCCAGGTAATCCTCGGTCGCGTTTTCGAGTGGTGTGATCTTGCTCTTGCCTATACTTACGCCGAGCACACACGCAGGTCGATGCTGTTCCACTCGCCGCGCAAACGCAGCCGCGCCGTCATTGTTGAATCCTGCGCGGTTAATCAACGCCTCGTCTTCACGCAGACGAAACAGACGTGGTCTCGGATTGCCGGGTTGCGGATG
>JAICQI010000511.1 GCA_025937955.1 Pyrinomonadaceae bacterium | reverse complement strand
GGAGTGCCGCCCCTACAAACGCTTAGAACTCAAACCGTACCCCTAGCTGGACCTGGCGTTCACCGAGGAAGGTTCTGGGGCCACCAAAGGGCGTTGACGGTGCGGGATTCGTTAACGCCAAAGCCGAAGTGCTTGCGATGCCGTAGCGACCGGTGTTCACTGTCGCGATGTTCGAACGGTTGAAGAGGTTGAATGCCTCCGCAAGCAAACTCACGCTGTAGTTCTCTCCAAACTTGAACGTCTTTGTCACGCGCGTATCGAAGACGTATATCCGAGGCGAAGTGAAACCATTGCGTCTCGTGCCCGGCACGCGATCCGTGCTCGGGTTTCCATCGCGATTCGCATCGCCCGCGATCAATGCCGAGTACGCAAAGCCAGACTGCACGGTGATGATCCCGGAAAACGTCCAATTGCTCAGCACGTGCTTCGCAAACGCGTTGTCCTTCTGGACCACGCCAATCTCATACACAGGACTCAACACGAAACGATTCCTGATATCGAGATCGCTGCGGCCCCAGTCTGAATTAATGTCGAGGTTATTTTGCAGTCCCTTCGCATCGTCAGCGCCCACGACCACCATCGTCTGATCCGGTCGATTGTCGCTCGTGTCTGAGAACGTGTAGGCCGCGATGAACTGGAACCCGCGCGTGAAGCGTCGTTTCAATTCCATCGCGAGCGCGTTGTAACGCGAGTCAGCCGTACTCTCAAACAAACTGATTCGCGCAAAGCCCGGAATCGGCCGCGCCGCCGGATGTCGCACCACCGTAAAATTTTGACCAGCAGGATCGGGTGATTGAGCGTTAACGGTTATAGAGACGAAGAGAACGAGGGCAACGAGCAGGGGGACTCTAAATAACTTCCTCTTTCTTGATTTGGTGAACGATTGAAATATTTGTAGGGGTGGCCCTCCGTGGCCACCCCTCGGTTTAGGTTTTCACGGGGCGCCACAGAGCGGTTAAACGTTTTCCACTCGCGGTCTGAAGGATACTCATCACGCCCATGTAACCAAACCCAAAGAAGAACAGCAGCAGGAAAGGAATCGTTCCCCACATGTGAAGGCGGGCGGAATAAGTAATCGCGAGCAGGAAGTAAATCGCAAAACTCAGTTCGAGCAGCGGCAGGAGACCGCGCTTCCGTTTGTATTTCTTTCGTTTCCAGGTGGCGTCGGTAGTCTCTTCGACTTTGTATTTTGGCGTGCGCACAAACTCCGACTTCACGCCCAGCAGCGCTTCCAAAACGGCGCGAGCGTTGGAAAACGCGAGGCCGATGCCGAGGCCCATTACCAGCGGCAAGTGCAGCAATCGGGGCGCGCGTTTCTCATCGAGATACCAAACTGCCGACCCGTAAAACAGCACCACAGAGATCGATGAAAAGAATAAGAGCGGCAGGTCAAACACCATCAGGTGATATAACGGTTGGTTGTAACGCACCAGCAGCAACGGAAACTGTAAAAAGCTCGCGACGATCATCAGCGGGTAGCTGATGTTTCCCGTCAGACGAAAGAACATCTCGAGCTTGACGCGCAAAGGAAGCGGCGCCAGCACGATGCGTGGATAAAGCTTCAGTCCGACCTGCATCACGCCCTTGGCCCAACGTCGCTGTTGCGCTTTAAAGGCATTGATCTCGACCGGAATCTCCGCCGGCGCTTCTTCGTCGAGCAGGTAAACAAACTTCCAGCCCATCAACTGCGCGCGGAAACTCAAGTCAGTGTCTTCAGTCAACGTATCGTGCTGCCAGCCACCGCTCATCTCGATCGCCTGGCGGCGCCAGATGCCGGCCGTGCCGTTGAAGTTGAAAAACCCGCCGGTGCGATTGCGCGTGGTCTGTTCGACGACGAAGTGACCGTCGAGCATGATCGTTTGCAGGCGTGTCAGCAGGTTGTAGTCGCCGTTGATATGCGACCAGCGCATCTGAGCGCAGCCCACCATCGGATCCGTGAAGAAGTCGACGAGCTTGCGCAGGCAGTCGGGCTTGGGAACGAAGTCGGCATCGAAGATGGCGAGCAGTTCGCCTTTAGCTGACTTGTTGCCGTTCTCGAGCGCGCCGGCTTTGAATCCGGTGCGATCCGCGCGATGGATGTAGTGGATATCAAACCCTTGCTTCGCATACTTCGCGACCACCGCTTCGGCGACTCGCACTGTTTCGTCAGTTGAATCGTCGAGCACCTGGATCTCGAGCTTTTCGCGCGGGTAGTCGATTGCGGTAACGGCTTTCAGCAAGCGATCCACCACGTAGAGTTCGTTGAACAGTGGTAGCTGGACGGTAATGCGCGGCAGCTCGGCTTCGGAGTATCTGGCGCTGGGCCGCGGGACGAAATTGCGATAGCGCCAGAAGTCGACGACCTGCTTGATGCGATACGCGCCGTAGATGGCCAGGATTCCGAGAATCGAGAAATAGCCGATCAGGATGACCCAGTCGAAGGTGTCGAGCTGGTACAGCGGGCTGATGTTTCCCCAGGTTTTGTAGACTCCGTCGTTGAAATATTGTTCAAAGACTTCCCAGGGAGTGGGCCCGATCGGGGTAGGCCAGGGTGTCGGAGCTGGGGACTGCAAAATCATTCGCGTAAGACTAACACAAAGAGAGACAGAGAATTAAATGCGGCGCTCGGGCGCGCTGTAGTCGCTCGGGGCGGAGGCGATGCGTTCGGGCGATGCAAGCGTGAATTTCGCGGGCCTTGGCTTGGAGGCTTGTAAGGACCGTAAACTCAGATCCATCAATCCGGGTACGACATAGAACACAGCGACACTTCCAAGCAACGCTCCAGTCAGCAGGCGCGACGTGTGCGTGTTCTCCCAAATCCCGAAAAACTTCACACTGAAGTCGATTCCGAGCGGCACAGCAGCCAACAGCAACCAACTGGGAGGCGGTGTCGTGGTGGTCCTTAACGAACGGATCAGAGGATACAGCAACAGCGTAAATGCAAAGCCCGCGTACAGTCCGGTGCAACGCGAACAAACCGCGAGCTTGTGGCCGTCAATAAAATAGGAGCGGTCGGGACGTTGATGACAAAGCACAGCAAACGCGCGATAGATCACCTGGGCCAACTCACCTTGCCCACCCGCCGCCGCCAACGGGGCCACCACCACCAGCGCCACCAAAGCCATTACTGTCGCGGCACTAACAGTCCAAAAAACCAACGGCCTCCGAGTCGGCACAACCTGCGGCACATATGTATTCATAAATCCGCGTATTTATCCGCGTAAATCCGCGGCTAAAAACGTATCACCGTATCAGGCCCGCCTTCAATGTGCAGCGTATCCACAAACCGAATGTGACGCGATTCAGTGGTCATCACCATCGAATGCGTGCGTTTGCCGGCGCCGAAGAACCGCACACCCTTCAACAACGCGCCATCCGTCACACCAGTCGCCGCAAAAATGATCTTTTTTCCGGGCGCAAGATCGTCGGTATCGTAAACTTTCTTCGAGTCCTTAATCCCCATCGTCGCCAGCCGATCGAGCACTTCAGACTGCGACGGCACCTTGTCTTTGTCTACTCCCAGCCGCTGCGGATCGAACTCCAACCGCGCCTGGATCTCACCATTCAAACACTTCATTGCCGCCGCCGTGATGACTCCCTCAGGCGCGCCGCCAATCCCCATTAACGCATGAATATTTGTTCCCGCCACCGCCGCCGAAATTCCCGCGGAGAGATCGCCGTCGGAGATCAGGCGAATACGAGCGCCAGCCGCTCTCACGTCTGCAATGAGTTTCTTGTGTCGCGAGCGATCGAGGACGATCACGGTCAAGTCTTCGATGTCGCGCCCGAGCCGGCGGGCGATGTTCTTCAGGTTGTCTTTCACTGGCGCGTCGATATCGACAACGCCGCGCGATGATGGGCCAACGACGATCTTGTCCATGTAAATATCGGGCGCGTTCAACAACCCACCACGCTCAGCCGCAGCCAGCACCGCAATCGCATTGTTACCTCCGAGCGCGCAGAGGTTCGTGCCCTCCAAGGGATCGACTGCAATGTCAACCTCCGGGCACAAATCGGCAATCTCTTCGCCGACTCCAAAGCCGCCACCGACTTCCTCGCCGATGTAAAGCATCGGCGCCTCGTCGCGTTCGCCTTCGCCGATCACCACGCGCCCGCGCATGGGCACCGTGTCCATTACTTCCCGCATCGCCTCCACAGCCACTTTATCGGAGCCCTGCCTGTCACCCTGGCCCATTGTTCGTGCCGCCGCGATCGCCGCGGCCTCGGTTACGCGCAAGAAATCCAGAGACAGCTCGCGCTCTGTCCTCAGGTCGTCACCCATGTGTTTCAGATCTCCTGGTTTAAGGGAAGTAATAATGCTCGCTCATACTAACAGAGCAAAGTGCGATTTTGTAGTTTCCGGTAGACAAACGTAAATTCAGCGAGTAATCTGCACCGGCCTCTTCGTTTCAGCGTCCTCATCACATGGATCGAAGAATAGAACTCGTCATCTCAAAGTTCAAAAACGAAACCGCGACTGCGTGGGACAGTACGAAACTGGCCGAGCTGGTAAATCTCTCTCCTTCCCGTTTTCGCCATCTCTTCAAACAGGAGACAGGGACGACGCCGGCCCAATATCTCAAAGATTACCGGCTGCGCAAGGCTGAGAAGATGCTGAGAACCACGTTTCTCTCCGTGAAGCAGGTTTTGAAACAGGTGGGGCTGGGCTCGAATGCTCACTTCGTGCGCGACTTCCGAAAAAAATATGGCATGACTCCCACCGCCTATCGCCGGACCAAGCGTAGAAAACGAGTGTAGGGGTGGCCCTCCGTGGCCACCCCAGTCTGCGCATTTCCACGCTGGGGCGGCCACGGAGGGCCGCCCCTACAATTGCCCATAGCCGGTTTCGTCAAAATTTAGCCGTTTTCGACAATAAACAGTCGTTGACTACCATCCCGGATCAGATTAGATTGCCGTCCG
>JAICQI010000442.1 GCA_025937955.1 Pyrinomonadaceae bacterium | reverse complement strand
CTTTACAATTTCACTGACTTCATGACCGCAGGCTACTCCTGCGATATTGCGCTCTGTGATCTCAGTCCAGAAAAGTTCGAGAGCCTTAAGAAGCACCTACAAGACCTGGTGGCGGCCCTAAAACCAGGACTATTAGCTCCGGGCGCGAACATTATTAAGGACCTGGTACTACTGGCCCATTGGGACGCACAGAGTTTTTGGAGTGAAAACTACACGGACCTGTGGGACTTCTGTGATTGCCTGGCAAGGAGATGTGAGGCCACAAACCCAGGTCACGAGATCATTGGGTTGTGCCAAAGGGTAAAGGACGCTTTGGCCCTTGGAAAACAGAGGGGGAACCCCGAACATATCGTGCGTCTTGCGGACAACTTTGGTACCGAGTATCAATATGCGCGGGGTCTTTCGATCTACTTTCCGTGGCATCAGCCCTTCGAGGTTCAAGAACCAACCTCAAAACAAGATTCAAACAAACAAACTGAAACCAAACCTCCCCGCAAGACAATACTGCAGAATTACCGGGAGTACGACTTCACCATTGAGTTCGGAGATCATTCATGGTTCAGTTTTCTCGCAGCATATTGGAAGGGAACGAAACGGGATCCGCGGGACGAGTCGAAAGAGCCGTTCAGAGTCGATCGGGATCCCCGCGAACCAGTCCCGGACGACGTGCATAAAAAAGTCAAAGATTCGTTCGAGAAGAGAATAAAACGTACGCCGGAACTGAAGAAAACTCCGGATGTAGGCACCGACTGTACCTGTCCAACTATCAAGAACTATCCGACAACGCGAGTTGAAGATACCGATACCAATCTCCCGGAATTTTCGATAACGCCGGGAGCGTTGGGAGCGTTCTTACCACCTAAGGAGCCGGAGGAACAGTAAGACCCGCGATAGCGGGAGCAAGAGCTAATATGTCAATGGCCCGCTTTCCACTCGGTTTACTCTTCATATGTATATTGCCGGTGGTTTCGCTGGCGCAGAATGAATCTGTCCTGAATCGGCAAAGTGATGAGAGTGCTCGAACGCACGAAGAGCGTGAACAAGCACGAAACATTCTGCTTGATGCTGCACGACAGGCCAGCCATTCTGATCCCGCGAAAGCCGCCGGCTTTTTGAATAGAGCCGCCCGCTTGCAATTTCGCTTAAACTCTTCTCAAGAGGCGCTGGCGAGTTATCAATCTGCGCTGTCCTTACTCAAGCGTTTTCCTCAATCCACGATCCGCGTCGAAAGCTTGAATGGAATTGCCTATGTGCTTATTCAGTTAGGGAAGTGTGATCAGGCAACGAAATACATCAAGCAAGCACTTTCGGTGAGCGACGAGCAGCACCATGTTTCCGGTCGGGCTGAGGCATTACGGAATCTGAGCGAGTGTCAAAGCCTGAACGACTTTCCCGAAGCCTTACAAACCATCGCCGAATCACTACGACTGTTTACCTCGGCCGGCGACAAGAAAGGGATGGCTCGCGCTTACATGCTTCAAGGTGATTTTCAGATCGTGCAGAGCGATCTTACCGAGGCAACTAAGAACAACGAAGCCGCCCTGGAGATTTGGCGCGAGCTCGGTATCCAGGATGAAGAAGCCAGCGCGTTAATAAATCTTGGATTCATTCAGTACCGGAAAGGCGCCTGGCAAGAGTGCATGACGTTTCTCACGCAGGCGCAAGCGCTGCTTGACGAAAAATCTGAGCCTTCCCGGATGGCGCAGATCTATGTCGGTATTGCCGAAGCCTTCATGGAGAGTGGAATCCCCGAAGCGGGTTTAAGGAATGCGCTCTCCGCCTTGAACAGTTACGAGCGCGCCGAAGATCCTGTAGGGGTCGCCGCCGCCAAGTGGGACATTGGAAAAGCCTATTACTTGCAAGGCAAGTACGATGACGCCATTAAGTGGATGGAAGAGGCTAGAAACGAGGTTCAAGCGCTCAAGGTCCCGCGGATTGTTGCTCTTTGTAATGACTTCCTGGGTCGAACATACCTTGCACGCGGCGAACCTGATCGCGCCCTCGAACACTTCAAATTGGCGCTCGCAGGCTACATGCAGTTAGGAAATCTCAGAGAAGCAGCGCGAACCAAGGTTTTGATGGGACGCATTTATGACGGTCAGGGAAAGACAGGCGAGGCCCGCCGTCTCCTGTTGGATGGCACTGCGGGGCTCGAGCGACTGTCTGATCATCTTATGCTAGCGGTCGCCTACTTTGCCCTGGGACGACTTGAGTTGAGATTAAACAATCTGGATCGCGCGGACGATTATTTACGTCGCTCGATCGAAATGACCGAGGCGATTCGAGGCGCCACGACGAGTGGAGATTTAACTACAGCGATATCTGCCACTGTGAGTGATCGCTATGAAAGTTACGTTGATTGTCTGATGCGTAAACACGCAAAGCAACCCGAACTGGGTTTTGCGGCACGTGCTTTCGAAACGAACGAATTAGCGAGAGCGCGCACTCTCGCCACGTTGTTGCGCTCAAAGCAGTCCGGATTGGCCTCGCTCGATCCGGAGTTGGCCGCCCGAGAGAAGTCGCTCGTGCAGTCGCTTCACGTCAAAGAGAATGCAAGGATCGCGTTGCTGCAAAAGTCTTACGACAAAAAAGTTTTGAGCGCCCTGGAAACCGAGCTGAGCGATCTCGAAGCGCAATACCAGCAGGTTCAGAAGGTGATTCGCGAGCGCTATCCCGCGTATCAGCAGATGATGCAACCTGATGTCGTGACGCTGAGCGAAATCCAGAAGAAAGTGCTGGGTGACAACCAGAGTCTATTGCTGGAGTACGCCCTCGGTGATGAACGTAGTTATCTCTGGGTTGTATCCGGCGACGAGTTTCAAAGTTATGAGTTGCCTGGCAGGAATGAGATTGAGGATGCGGCGCGCAAACTCTACAGTTCGCTGACTGCCTTTCAGCCGAAACCGGATGAGACTTTCGAGCTACGACAGGAACGGACGCGCCGGGCTGATGAAATGCTTCCGAACGAAATTGCTCAGCTAAGCAAATTTGTGCTCGCTCCGGTCGCGGATAAACTCGGGAAGAAACGTCTGATCATCGTTGCCGATGGAGCGCTACAGTACATCCCATTTCAAGTGCTGACTTTGCCAGGTGCCGGACAACAAGTTCCACTGATTGTGAATCACGAAATAGTGAACGAGCCTTCTGCTTCGACCCTCGCACTGCTGCTCGGCGATTCAACCGAAAGAACACAGTCCGCGGGAACGGTGGCGATTTTTGCGGATCCGGTGTTCGAAGCGAACGATGTACGATTGGCTGCTCATAACCCAACGACAGCACAGCCCCGAGGACAGGTTGCTCCTGAATCGGACGAGATAGCGAGAGTTTTCCGTGATGTCGGACAATCAATCGACAACCGCGGCATTCCTCGTTTGCTCGCCTCACGGCAGGAAGCCGAGGCGATAATGGCCGTTGTCCCGTGGCGAACCGCCTTCAAGGCTCTCGACTTTGACGCCAGCCGCGCCACTCTATCGACGCCCAGCTTCGGACAATATCGCATCCTGCATTTTGCTACGCATACGATGATCGACAGTGAACATCCTGAACTCTCGGGCATCGTCCTGTCGTTGGTCGATCCACAGGGACGTCCGCTGGATGGGTTTCTCGCGATGTCCGACATCTACGATTTGAAGCTCGCATCAAACCTCGTGGTGCTGAGCGCGTGCAGCACCGCGTTGGGCAAGGAAGTTAAAGGAGAAGGCCTGATCGGACTGACACGAGGATTTCTGTATGCAGGTGCGAGCGGAGTGACGGCTTCCTTGTGGAAAGTTGACGATGAAGCCACAGCAGAATTGATGGGGCACTTCTATGGAGGAATATTTCAACGCGGACTTACGCCTGCCGCTGCATTGCGTGAAGCTCAACTCGCGATGTGGAACCAGAAGCGATGGCGCGCTCCTTATTACTGGGCCGCATTTGTAATTCAGGGTAAGTACAATCAAATAGAAACTTCGTATTCGCGCTGGACCTTGCCGTCGGCTCGAACGATCGCGTTTACCAGTATATTGACCCTCCTTTTGTTGACTGCGCTCTTACTCGTGATCCGGCGAAGAAGAATTTAGCCACAGATTTACGCGGATAAACACAGATCTGATTTCTGATCCGCGTTCATCCGCGTAAACCTGTGGCTAAAACCTCACGTTTGGTCCCCATGAAATATTTTTGCGGCTAATGCCATACGTCATCGAGACGGCCGGAATTATGGGTTGGTTTCACTTCAAAAGGAGAAAACCAATGAGGACCATTCTGAAATTCACCCTGTTTATGTTGATGTTTTGTGCAGCGTGTCTGAGCGCGCTAGCACAAAGTGGAAATGATGTTTTCCAACTGCCGGGCGGCCAGGCTCGAGCGGCATACCAAGCCGACATCGAAGCTGTGCTGCGTGAGAAGTATCGCCAGAAGATTGAGACTGGTGTGAACAACTCGATACTTCAGTGGTCCGTTGTCGACGGCGAATTACCTGCGGGCCTGACGGTTCGCACCAATGGCTCTGTGGCCGGCACTCCCGAAACGCCCAGAGAAAGACCGTATGTGTTTCGTGTGAAGGTTGTCGATCGAGCCATAGCTGATTCCAGTTCTTTAATGATTTCTCTCAGCGTCGTGATAGCGCCGCCACGTCTTCGGCTAGCTCGTATCGAAGGACCTGCGTTGGTGCCGATGGAAAACTCTACGAAGCCTTCGCAAGGCAGTGGACCACAACTGACTGACGCTTCTGAGACGTCCGGGGCGGACGTTTCACGGACGGCGGTTATGACATCGCAGCCTGAAGTGAAGAACAACAATCACTTGCCCGCGCCGCCTGACGTTGCTGCGTCACGCTCCGGAGGCGGCGGTATTTTGAAGAAAATCGCCGGCATAGCGGGGTTGCCAAATGGATCCGACAAGGCAAAAGGTTGTGAGGCCGGTAGCGGTGCGAGGCATGACGAGAGTGATGAGTTAAAAAAACCGCTAGAGGGCGACACAAGCACTCAGAACACGTGCGTTACGTTCCGCAACCTTAACAGACTGAAATATCAGTTCGAATTCAACACCAAAACTACAAGAACAGAGGGACCTGATATTAGCAGTCTACCATTCCTTCCCAAGGTTACTCTGACAACGTCCACGCCGACGACACCGCCATCAGGCAAAGCCCCATCACCAGCAACTCTGTCGGCGCGCATCCCTAATGTGACCGCACTATCAAAAGAGGAGAAAGAAGCTGCCACCGAAAAAGCGGCAACGGAATTCAAAAAAGAAATGGACAAACTTAATGCCGCATTCAATCTAGCACGTATTGCGCTGAATGATGCTGAAACAACACTCCGTGAAGATGTCGAAGAGATAATCAACGAGAACAATACGGCACTAGAAAATGCTCACGCAAATGCTAAAGG
>JAICQI010000849.1 GCA_025937955.1 Pyrinomonadaceae bacterium | reverse complement strand
CAAGTCGTAACGAAAGATAATGTGCCGCGCAGCCGCCAGCCGAAAACGCCACAGCGAGGTGAGTAAGAGGATGCTGACTAAACAGGCTTCGGTGAGGATTCATTAGTTAGCCACAAAAAAGCACAAAAGGTACAAAAGTACAAATACCGGGGCGATTCTTTTGTGCCTTTTGTGCCTTTTTGTGGCTTAACTTAAGCGGACTACTGTCTCGACGTGATGAGTTTGTGGAAACAGATCAAAAGCGGCGATTGAATCGATCGCATATCCGGCTGCTGTGAGCTTCTTCAGGTCGCGCGCGAGCGTCGCGGGGTCACAAGAGACATACGAGATCGCACCGGGACGAAGATCTACAATTCCTTTGATCACCACCGACTCAGCACCGGCACGCGGCGGGTCCAGCAATACGAAATCCACTGGGCCAACCGGACCAGTACGAAACCAGTCAGTAACCGTCGCCGTGATCACGCGTGCATTCGCCAACTCCGCATTGTGCAGATTTCTACGTGCGAAACGTACAGCCGCCGAATTCGCTTCCACTCCGACGACATTCTTAAACCGTCGCGCCAACGGTAACGTAAACAAGCCCACACCACAGTAAAGATCAAGCACGCTTTCACCGGAAGCATCACCCAACGCAAAATCGATCAACGGTTCAAGCAGCGACGGATTGATCTGAAAGAATGCCTCCGCATTGAACTGGTAAACCTCACCGCGCACCGTCAAACTCAACTCGCTCGTGTGAAACCCCGCAAATTCCGGAGCGAACGAAACCCCATTCTCTCCCTGGACCACGTCGAGATGTTTCAAACCTTCCGGAAACTGCCTCCACTCAGTCGCCCGAACCTCCTCGAGCTTTTCCTGCAATGCGGGCCGCAATACGGCGCAATCGACGACGTCACAAACGCGTCTCGATCCACGTTCGTAGTAACCAATGGCGCGCTGCTCGCGATCGATCTGCCACATCGCGCGCATGCGATAGCGCCAGTTGTCAGGCGAAGGTGTGACTACGAAGTCAGGAACACTTTCGAGACGTGCGATGCGACGTAAACAGTCGCGAATGATCTCCGCTTTGGCTATGAGTTGGGCTTCGTAAGTCAGTTGCTGAAAGTCACAACCACCACAACGACCAAAGTAAGGACACGGCGGCTCAATTCTCAACGGCGACGGCGTGACGATCTCTTCAATCGAGGCAAACAGAACATTTCCTTGCTCCCGCTCGACGCGTACGCGAAGTCGATCTCCAGGCGCCGCGAGCGACACAAAAACAGTCTTCCCGCCGGCATGAGCCAATCCCATGCCGCCGGGAAGAATTCGTTCCACCTCAACTTCTAAGACCACTGCTCTATTGCGCTGGATACTGATTAGGAGCCCACTGATGTGGTGGCGGTGGTGGCGCGTATTCGTCTTGCACACCCTCGAGCTCAAATTTTATGCCGCCGATAATTCCCGCCACGACGTTGTAGATCAGCGCGCCGATCGCTCCCATGATGAACCCCAGGACGCCGTAGAACAGTGGCAAACCGATCATCATGCCAACGCCCATCGCCACGGTGCCGATGCCACCAGCGGCCGCGTCGCTGCCGGGTCCCATCGCCGAAATTGCCGCGCCGAAGACGATGAGAATCAAACCATAGATTACACCGAAGATCAGTCCGAACAAGAACATCAGCAGTCCGTACATCTTTGCAACCGAGATTACGCCGAAGCGTCTGATTGTCATTTCAGCCATCACGTTCTCCTTTTCTATTCAAACGTAAAACAAGCTGAGTCGCGGCACGGCGAACTGCTCCCGCAAACGCTTCAGCAGCAGGTTATCGAAAGTCTGTTTGTAAGCGGCAGCTTCCATTTGCGCGCGATACGGTTTGAGTTTGTCCTTAACTTCTTTGTTCAACTCGTCGAGCTTATCTTTATCAATCACTGCGAGCATCGCATCGTTTAGCATTCTTTCGAGCCCGGTCAAAGAGTCTTCGAGCTTGCGCGTGTCGAGCGTGGCACTGCTCGTGAAGTCGCTTTCGATGTCGACGAGCAATGCAGCGGCTCGCGTGAGAGCTTCGGAAAGATCGTCTTCCTTGTTCCGTGAACGTGCGAGGGCAGCTAGAGAATTCCGGTTGCGCTGCAGGTGTTCGCTGATCGCCTCGAACGAGAAAGGGGTTTTGTCCGAGTCAGCTTCGTTACTATCCGTGGTGGAGGCTGAACCGACTCGAGCCTCTACCCATTCCTCGTACTGCGCTTCAACTTCTTCCTGGCAATACAGCAACGTCTTGACCGTCCGCTTGCGGGGCCGGGCTTCATACGAATCAAACGACTTCTCGACACCGCGCAACACGATGTGCAACGGTATGCCCTGCTGTTTCCAGGTTTCCATCAAAGCCCAGTCCATCGGGCTGAGAAAGAGATGCTTACCACGCCGCCTGACGAATGCATCCTCGATTTCAGTGAAGTAGTTGAAGTAGTTCAATTCACTATTTTTTAGCCGCAGATTAACGCAATAGACGCAGATCGGATCGGCGTTTGTTTGCGTTAATCTGCGGCTAAATTTTTATTTCTTTCGTAGATCAATCTCAACCCGTCGAGTGTAAGCGTGCGGTCAACTTCGTCGATAAACTTCGAGCCATCGACGATGAGCGGCGCCAGGCCGCCTGTCGCAATCACGTGCGGGTTCGATCCCAGTTCCGTGATCATCT
>JAICQI010000700.1 GCA_025937955.1 Pyrinomonadaceae bacterium | reverse complement strand
TTGCCTACAACGTGTCGAGCGGTCGCGTAGCCTTTAGAGTCGTCGTAGAAGTAAACGATGCAGGTGTCGAACGGTACTACGTGACCCACTTTGTCGACGAGTATTTCGAGCGTGTGTTCGACGTCCAGCGACGTGCCAAACGTGCGTGCAATCTCGTAGAGCGCGTAGACCTCGCGATGAGCTTTCTTGATCTGATCGTAGGCGATGAAAGAGCCGCGCTCTCGCGTTTGGGCCATGTCGACCGTGCTCAGTTGAATCGGCGGCTCGGTCGAGTGGTTTGCAGGTTGATGTTGCAGGCCGAGCGTTGCAATTTCCGCATCGAAGCGTGGCAGATGCTTTAGGAACTGTTCGACCACTACCGGATCAAAATGAATTCCGGCGCCACGCAACAGCAGCGCGGTGGCTTCGTCCATGGTCATGCCACGGCGAAAGGGTCGATCCTCACGGACCGAATCAAAGCAATCGACCACGGAGATGATTCGTGCCGTGATCGGGATCTGTTCGCCGCGCAGTCTGTCGGGATAACCGCGACCATCCCACTGTTCGTGATGATGCCTCACGATCGGAATCACCGGATAAGGAAAATCCACACGACCGAGGATCTGAGCCCCCACAACAGTGTGGATCTTCATCTTTTCAAACTCGGCCGGCGTTAGTGGTCCAGGCTTGTTCAGGATGTGTGGCGGCACTGCGAGTTTGCCGATGTCGTGAAGCAGCGCGCCCGCTTTTAGCGCTGCAATCTCGTTCGGCGCAAGGCCGAATACTTCGCCCATGCCCGCCGCGTAAATCTGCACGCGACGAACGTGGCAGTGTGTTGTTTGATCTTTGGCATCGATCGCGGTCGCCAGAGCTTCTGCGGTTGCTAAGTGGAGTTGACTGAGCGCTTCGATCTCGTTTGTCTTTGACTGCAAACGGGCTCTGGCGCTGCGATAGATCAGATAAGTTGCCAGAATCGAGATGGGAGCCAGAAAGAGATAAGTCAGAGGGAAAGTGCCGTAAAAAATTTCGAGCACGAGCGGCACGAGGAGTAATGTCCACGAGATCCAGAGTTGATTAGTAAGCCACCAGTGCGCGAGCGAATCGCGCACGGAAGGTGCCGGAGACAGAACTGGGAGCAACTCAGATCTATCCCCGGCGAATTGGGCAAGTGGCAGCCCTTGTCGAAAGGACTGCCGTGCTGGGTGAGATGTTTCTCGGCTTGTCGCTGTCATAGAACTTTGCGGCTACGGACCCCGTGCGGAGAGCCCGCGAAGCCATATGGGCCTCTGCGCCGCGTTGTGCCTATTCACAACTCGTGTGCCGCTCGAAAAACCTCGAATTCGCGATTGATGCATTCACGTCATTGCATTCTGACGCGTCAGATTGAGAGGTTTCATGGCATTATGGCGAATCATGCCTGAGCAAGTGGGGTATATCGATCTGTTGCGACGAAATCGCAGCTTCAGACAACTGTGGCTTGGGCAGGTTGTGAGTCAGATGGGCGATTGGTTCAACACCATCGCGCTCTACACGATCATTCTCAAACTTACCGGATCGGGTCGTGACGTCGGTCTACTTTTGGTTGCGCGTTTTCTGCCCAGCTTCTTATTCGGACCGATATCGGGCGTCATCGCCGACAGGTTCAGCCGGCAACGAATCATGATCGTTTCTGACTTGCTGCGGGCAGTGGTCGTGCTTGGGTTTCTGTTTGTTCGTCGTCCGGATCAGTTGTGGATCATCTACGTGCTGACCGTCTTCCAGTTGGGACTTTCCACGTTCTTTGAGCCTGCAAAGACAGCCGCGATTCCGTCCATCGTGGAAGATCGCGAACTTGTTGCCGCGAATGCGATCTCTTCGGTGACGTGGTCGGCGATGCTCACGATCGGAGCAGCCATTGGCGGGTTCATCACAGGCTGGTTCGGAACTGACGTCGCCTTCATTCTCGACGCCGCCACTTACCTGCTGTCAGCGGCGTTAATCGCCAGCATCCGGGTTCCCAAGCGCAAGAAGCGCGAACGACAAAAGCTCAG
This sequence comes from Pyrinomonadaceae bacterium, assembly GCA_025937955.1. Lineage (GTDB taxonomy): Bacteria > Acidobacteriota > Blastocatellia > Pyrinomonadales > Pyrinomonadaceae > PSRF01. The sequence goes on along the minus strand of JAICQI010000700.1, from coordinate 1,550 downwards.
TTTGGGACGACTTCTCGGCATCACCGAAACAATCGATGGCATCAGGTACGTTAAAGATCGACCGCGCGTGCTGGCGCTGTTGCTGGTCAAACCTGCCTGGGGACTGGGCGGCGGCATCCTGACGTTGTTGGCTGTCTTTGGCGAGCGCATTTTCCCCGTGGGCAAGGACGCCGCCGGCGGAATCGGCGTGCTCTTTGCGGCACGCGGCATTGGCACTGCCGTAGGTCCCATAGTGGCGCGCCGCATAGCGGGCGAAGCTAATAGACGAATGCAAGCGTTTATTGGGATCGCTTTTCTGATTGGCGGCATTTTTTATATCGCGTTTGGGACCGCAACGAGTTTTGTCTTTGCGCTTGTCGTGCTGGGGCTTGCACATTGCGGCGGCAGCATTCTGTGGGTCTTTTCTACAGTGATACTGCAACGGGAGGTTGAGGATAACTTTCGCGGGCGCGTGTTCGCTGCTGAGTTGGCGTTGTTAACGTTGACCATGGCAGCATCAAACTACATCACCGGCGAGCTGCTCGATCGGTTTCAGATCTCGCCGCGCAAGGTGACTGTGGGTATCGGATTTCTTTTCATAATCCCCGGAGTCACGTGGTTTCTTACTCAACGCTGGTGGAACCGTGACGAACGTACCGCCTTGAGCCACGGATTGACACGGGTGAAGACAGATCTATGCGAATCAAAATCGGAGTAATGGGCTCTGCTGCACCTGATAGCGCGCGGCTGGAGACGGGCAACACCCTCGTTGCGAAGGCCGAACGTCTGGCGCAGGTCATCGCAGCGAAAGATGTCGTGCTCTTGACCGGCGCCACGACTGGCATCATTTACGTGGTTGGGAAGACAGCGCACGAGGCCGGCGGTTTTCACATCGGGATCTCGCCGGGTAGTAATGAGCGCGAGCACGTCGAGTTGTACAAGTTGCCGCTCGATGCTTGCGATACGTTGATTTACACCGGTTTTGGTTTGAAGGGACGAAACGTGGTGCTGGTGAGATCGTGCGATATTGTGCTGTTTGTGGCGGGCGCGATGGGTTCGCTCAACGAGTTCACCATCGCGCACGATGAAGGGAAGATTATCGGATGTTTGACCGGGACAGGTGGCGTGGCGGACGAGTCTGAGTACCTGTTGCAACGGTTCGGCAAGCGCGGCATCGCGGCACGTGTGTTTCAGAATGAAGATCCAGAGAAGCTGATAGAAGATTGCATGAACGCTCTATGAAGATTGTTGCTCCATACATGAACCAGCCGAACTGGCAGCAGTGTCAGCCGGTAGAAATCAAGCATTTCTGGTCTGGCGAGCCCGCGCCCCCGGCACGTCATGCTGAAGCGAGGATCTACTGGTCCAGCGAGGCGCTGCATGTTCGTTTCGTATGCGCGCAACAGGAACCGTTGGTAGTTTCCGACAATCCGCAAACAGAAAAGAAAACACTCGGACTCTGGGATCGCGACGTTTGCGAGATCTTTCTCGCCCCGGATCCGTCAAACCCTTCGCGATACTTTGAATTCGAAGCGGCGCCTACCGGTGAATGGGTAGACCTGGGAATCACC
>JAICQI010000959.1 GCA_025937955.1 Pyrinomonadaceae bacterium | reverse complement strand
GTTTCGTGGATGAAGTAACGCGAGAGATAGACGGCGCCCGGGGAAACAGCCAGCATTAGACCCGCGGCGAGCGTTGCGACAGTTCCGAACTTTCTTCGTAACAAAAACATCAGAACGATCGTGCCGATCCCGAAGAGCACAGGTATGAGCCTGATCGTGAATGTCGTAAGGCCATAAGTATCGCGGGCTGAGGCGCCGAACAAGAGTTTTGTAATCCAGGGAATCAGTGCAGAAAAGTAGTAGAGGGTTGGACCATGATAGTTTGCCGGGTCGTAGGTGTAGGCTCCTTCACGAACCAAACGAAGCAGGAAGTTTCCGTTCACGCCCTCATCGTGATGTAGCGGTACCAGGTTTAGATCGTATAAACGCAGCCCCGCAGCGATCAAGAGGATGACAATGGCACCAATGCGCCACGCATTTTCCGGAATGTCCTGCACCGGCGCCACTTCAGTCTCACGCGGCGGAACATTCCTCTCTGCGGCGCGATTCCTGGCGCGAGCCTTCTTACCTGATTTTGTAGAGCGTGTACTCACCAACTTCTCCAACCTTGACGTAGCGACTGAAGAACAGATCATTAACCCGCGTGACAATCTTCTCCTGTGGTCCGACTACAGCATACTGAATACCGTAGTTTCTGATTAATTGCTCAGCGTCAGGAGAGCCCAGATAGATGCGTTTGATCTCGCTTTCGCGTTGCACAAACTCGAGGCCGTGCGTCCAGATGTGACCGGGATAACCCATCAGCGAGCGCCGCCCACTTAGAAACACGGGCGTGTTGTGAACGGGCGCGTGAATAATCAACGCACGCGGTGTCGTCTGCTGCTTAACAAACTCGGCGAAGTGAATTCCAGCGGGGTCAAAGACCTGATATTTCACTGAACGCAGTGCGATGCCTGCGACGTCGAGCGCGCCCGCCAACGTAACACAGACAAAAAGCAGGACGGCGATGATGCGTCGAATGCGACCCTCGCGCCAGAGTCTCGCCAAAAGCAGTGCGACGATTGGAGCCGATGCCAACCACCAGTAGTAAAGCACTTTGATGTTGTCCCAGATCCACGGCGCCATCTTCAAGACATTAGGAATTATGAAGCAGAGCGTGAACGGCAGGTAAAAAAGCAAAAGCCGCTTCGGGACAAGATATCCATCTCGCTTCGAAAGAATAGCGGCAAAGATCAGCGGAATAAAAAGTCCGGTGTTCTTGAACCAGAACCAGATCGGGTTTTCCTGGCCGTGGTCCCAACCTACTTCCCACGCAAAAAAACTTCCCGCATCGACCGCGCTGTGTATCGTCGACCAAAGCAGTTGCGGGATTGCGATCACCGAAGCTACGGCAAAGAACGTAAACCACTCACGCCAGCGAATTCTAATCAACGCCAGGCACCCCGCCATTGCCATTACCACCACGAAACTATGCGCATGGACCAGCGGCAGCAATCCCGCTGCTACTCCCGCCCCAATCATGCGACGTGTGTTGAGAGAAAAGCGTGATGGCGGCGGTTGCACATTCTGCTGGCGCGTCTTCTTGCCGGTGACTGTGGTTTCTGGTTTTTCACTCGTCGCCAGCCACCATTGCGTGAAGGCAATCGTGGCCAATGGTAGTCCCATGAGGAATCCGCGTTGCGGCACCAGCAGCGTGGAGACGGCATTACCCCAACGCCACGTCGTCTCGGGAATCACCGTAAACGATGGTGGCAGATCCATGAGCACTCCGAAGAGCCCACCTTCGTTTGTTCCCGCTTTTTCAAACAGCAGTGTCCAACCAAAGCCTCCGTTCAGGATG
>JAICQI010000271.1 GCA_025937955.1 Pyrinomonadaceae bacterium | reverse complement strand
GCTCGACGGTGGTGCGGATGACGAGCCGGTTCTCGTCTTCTGACATCGTCACGCTTTCGCCGGTCGTGCCGCAGGGCACGAGCATGCGCACGCCGCCCGCGATCTGGTATTCGATCAGTTCGTGCAAACGTTTCTCGTCAATCGCACCGGTGGCGGTAAAAGGAGTGACAAGAGCTGTAGCGCAGCCGCGAAGCCAGTCGAGTTGTAATGTCATAGTGACCTCCTTTAGCCGCAATAAGGCATAAAAAGCACAAAAACAATCCTTTTCATTTGTGCTTGATGTGCCTTTTTGTGGCGATGATCTCTTCTATCACTTCTCCAAACTCAAACACGCCTGTTCGTCCGGGGAGCCAGTGTGCCGCGAGCAAGGCGCCGCTGGCAAAGCCCTGGCGCGAACGTGCGGTGTGCGTGAGCAGAATCTGATCGGCTTCGGAATCGAAACCGACGCGGTGCGTGCCGGGGATGTGACCGGCGCGCGTCGATGAAGTTGGAATGTCTGGTCCAAGATGTTCTGACATCAGGTCGCGCAGTTTTAACGCGGTGCCGGAAGGCGCGTCTCGCTTGCGATTGTGATGTGCTTCTTCGATGAACGGTGCGTAGCCTGCGACGGCGGCGAAGAGCGAGGCGGCTTGTTTTGCGACGCGGTAGAAGAGATTGACGCCGATCGAGAAGTTTGCGCCGTAGACCATCGCGCCGGAGTGTTGCGTCACAATCTGTTTTGCGTCTGATTCGTGTTGCTTCCAGCCGGTGGTGCCTTCGACCAGTGGGACCTGCGCGCGCGCGCAAGCTTCGACGTTTCTCAGGACTGCCTCGCCCACGGAGAAATCGATCGCCACATCGTGACCACGCAGTTTCTCCGCAAGCTGATCACTTTCTTTACTCGTTATCACAGCGCCAATCTCGTCGCCCGCTTTCCGCGCCTCGGCGGCAACCAACTGTCCCATCACCCCGTATCCAATCAATGCGATCTTCATGAATTTTTTGTAGGGGCGGCACTCTGTGGCCGCCCGTTGTCCGCTTTTATCCGAGACGGGCGCCCACGGAGTGCCGCCCCTACAAAGACTTCCCTAAATCGATATAAAGCTGGACGGCTTTTTCAAGTTCATCTTTCGAGATCCGTTCGTGGTCTGTGTGCGCGTCGAGAATGGAGCCGGGTCCGATCAGTAATGGCTGGCCCCAGTTTGACAAGTACGGCACGTCGGTCGTGAAGCGCACCACGCATTGCTCGAAACCCGGAACCGCAAACAGCCGCACGGGATTGTGCGCCGACGCATACTCGAGCTGCCCGCGACCACGCACCGCATCTTGCAACACTCTTTTGACGTGCTCTATATCGATCCCGAGTCGAATTTGCAATTCCGCGCGTGCTTTATCTGCAATCACGTTCGGACGCGTGCCGCCGCTGAGCACTCCGATATTGCACGTCGTCGTTCCGAAGAAACTATCTTCCGGCCACTCGCACGCGCGAATCTCCTGCAAAATGTCGAGCAGCTTCTCGATCGCCGACTCACCCGCCTCCGGATACGCGGAGTGCGCCGCGCGTCCCTCCGTCGTAATGATCACCCGCACAGAACCCTTTGTGCCCGTTGCGAGTCGATTGTCAGTCGGCTCACCATTGATCAAAAACTGACACTCACGCGCCACGGTGTGTTTGTTCGCCGCCTGCGCACCGATGCTGCTCAACTCTTCGTCAACTGTGAAAAGCAGCCCAACATCATTCACATCTTCCGCCCGCAGTCGCTCCGCTGCAAAGATCTGCGCGGCAATGATCCCCTTGGCATCACACGATCCGCGCCCGTAAACAAACTCCTCATCTTCGCTCGACTCGATGAACGGCGGCACCGTGTCCATGTGCGTCGAGAACACAATGCGCGGCGATTCGGCTCCCGTCGCAATCACGTTGAAACGATCCTGGGCCACCTCCTGTCTCTCAACCCGATAACCGAGCTCCTCGAGATACTTCGAAAGATACTGCCCCACCGCCAGCTCATCGCCCGTGACTGACGGAACATCAATCAACTCACGCGTAAGCTCCAGCGGGTTCATCAAACCTTTCCTTCTGTTCTGTGCCTTTTGTGCCTTTTTGTGGCAAAAAACTCTTCGTGCAGTCTCGTCACCGCTTCTTTAACTCGCTCTTCCTCGATTGCAAAAGTAAAGTTGATACTCGACGCACCCTGCGAAATCAACGTCACATTAATATCGCTGATCGTGCTGAACACGCGCGCCGCGATTCCCGGCGTTCCGCGCAAACCCTCACCCACGACACAGATGATCGCCCGTCCCGGTTCAACTCTGACAGTTCCGAGTCGCTCCAGATCCTCAACGATCGCCGGCAGCGCGCTCGCATCATCCAACGATAGCGAAACGCTGACCTCCGAAGTCGTCACCACATCGACCACAGTGCGATGCTTATCAAAGACTTCAAACAGCGCGCGCAAAAAACCGTAAGCACCTAGCATTCGCAGCGAAGTAATCTGAACGGTGGTCACACCACTCTTGTGGGCAATAGCTTTGACCGTCCTCGGGGACGTTTCACTTTGTGGTCCAACCAGCGTCCCGGCCTCTTGCGGCGCGCGCGAATTGCAGATACGCACCGGAATTGAGCTCTCGATTGCCGGTTGGATCGTTTTTGGATGGAGCACTTTCGCGCCGAAGTACGCAAGCTCCGCAGCTTCGCTATACGACAAACGCTCTATGGTCTGGGCTTCGGGCACCACGCGCGGATCGGCAGTCAGCACTCCCGTAACGTCGGTCCAGATCTGTATCTCACTCACGTCCAGCGCCGCACCGAGCAGCGCCGCCGTATAGTCAGATCCGCCGCGTCCCAAAGTAGTCGTTACGCCTTGCGCAGTGGCTCCGATGAAACCTCCGAGGACAGGCACAACTCCACTCTCGACAAGCGGAAGCAGTTCGCTTTTACTCCGCGCAAAAGTTTCAGTCATCAGCGGCGCCGCGTTCGTGTGCTCTTCATCAGTGATGATGCAACGCCGCGCGTCAACCTGTCGCGCCACAATCCCATGCTGATTCAACAACTCTGCCAGTAATGCACTGGAAAGAACCTCTCCAAACGACACGACCGCATCCTGAACACGCTTGCGCTCGGAAGGCCGTTCGGCGGGCGCCCCCAGGAGCTCAGCGATCTCCTGTTCAGCACTACTCAATCGCTCCGCAAACGCTTCGTCATCTTCGAGCAGCGCACGCGACACACTGCGATGTCTTTCGAATACCTCTTGAAGCGAAGCAATATCTGTTGCCGCAAGTAAAGCATCGGTGACACCGCTCATCGCGGAAACCACCACCACCGGCGCCGCTTCACGCTCAGTCGCGACAACACTCGCGACATTCTCCAAAGCAGCGGCGTCCGCAACCGACGTCCCGCCAAACTTCATCACGATCGACATAGACGCCACAGATTACACGCACAAACACGGATCGGAAAGTCCCGATCCGTGTTTTTATCTGTGTATATCTGTGGTTTATTTAGAAGCCTGTGGGGCCACGTACTTCACGAACTTCAAATCCGCCAAGGCCTCGAGCTTGTCAATCGAAAGCCGCCCGATAATGAGCTTCGCACTCGTGGCATCGAGCAGAACCTCGAAACCGAGCTCTTTGAGTTTCGCGAGCGCCTCCGGTGATTTCTCAGTGACCCAGACTTGCACCTCAGCTTTGCCGTTGCGAATGAACCCCGCCTCATCAACTGCCGTCAGAGGTTCTCTCTTTCGGAGACGCTCCACCACGGCAAACACAGAGCGGTGCAGTTTCTGTCGCCGATCGTCGAGTCGTCTCTCTTCAGCCGTCTTCAGCACCTTCGCATCTGCATCAATCTCCTCGCGTATTGCTGCGTCTACTGAGCTAACTACGGGCGCGTTGTTTGGGGGTGGTGCCGGAGTTGCCATTGGGCGAATGTTACTACTACGCCGCTTAACAGCCCCACTCCCGCCACCAACACCACCAAGCGTTCCTGCGTAAGAAAGTGTTCTAAGCGACTGCACTGTACCTGCCGGGTAAGCCGTCTCTGGATTTACACCTTCCGGTACTTCAACCGGCACATCGATTCTGCGCGGCTGTCCGCCATCAGTCACAATCATCTCTTCAACCGCGACAAAAGAAGTAAACTGTGTCATCAATCGGTACTCGATTCCGAGTTGTGTGATCGTTTCTTTCAAATCAACTCGCATGTTTCCATGCTGCGCCCCTTGGTAATCCTGGTTCATCAGGTTGTCGATTCGCGCCCGCGCCCATAGCGACGCCAGCACATCATGCGACGCCATCGTCTCAGGCAATTCAACCGGAACCTCGCGCACGAAATCCTGTCCGCCCATCTTTCCTTTGAGTCGTATCGTCGCGCGTCCAGGCGCCGTGAAGCGCCCAGTCACAACCACAGGCTTGGCGCCAAACAAATCCGGAATGCGCTGCGGGTAAACGTCTGCGACCGGCAGTCCATTCCACTCGATCGAAATGTCCGTCAGCAACGGATTGCGCACACGCTCGTGAAAACGACGCGCAGCAGCAGAGCCATCGTCACTCAATGCGACATACTCCACCTCGCCCCGTCCAGCCTCGGCCACCTTATCGAGCAGGAAACGGTTTACGGAACTGCCGATCCCAAATGCAAACACGCGCGCGTTCTGATGTTTTTGAACTTCGGCGATGATCGCCATATCGTTCCCGACGTAACCGTCAGTCATAAAGCAAACGATGCGCACGTGCGATTGATCGTCAGATGGTTTGAGCGCAGCTTTGATCGCGGTCATCATTTCCGTACCACCGCGGCCGGAACGTGAACTCAGGAAAGCTTGCGCCTTTCTCATGTTTGCTGCGGTCGCTGGCACTGGTTCAGGAAATAGGATTTCCGTGTCGCCCGCGAATGTGATGAGGTTGAACGTGTCAGACGGGTAAAGACTGTCGAGCGCTAACTTCATCGTCTCCTTTGCTTTTTCAATGGGAAAACCATTCATCGAGCCCGACGTGTCGAGCACAAATACCAGTTCCTTTGCGGTCACGTCTTCAGGCATAACGCGCTCCGGTGGCTGAAGGATCATCGTGAAGAAGCCTCCCTTTGCGGAGCGATGGGTCAACACTGCATCCTGGATTGCCTGCCCGGCAACGTCGTAGCGAAGGATGAAGTCTTTATTGGGAATGGTCGAGCCTGCTTTGAGACGCAGTCGCGCGCTGCGAATGTCGGGCCGTTGTATGTCGACGACGTGTGTCTTCGACGTGAGGTTGTCGATGATCAAACCGGCATCAAGCGTTACGTCGAGCGAGATGTCGTGGCCGCTTCTCATATCGGGTGGGGCCGGTTGCGGAGTGATGCGCGAAGCATCCGGGACCCGATTCGTGTCGGAAGAAAAACCACCGCCACTGTGGTTGCTGGTCTGTTCTCCGGGAATGTAGCGCGGGCCAACAACCATCGGGAAGACGAACTCGTAAGCGCCATTCACGTAGCTCAACGTTTCGACGTAGCTGATCGTGATCTTGACCTGCTCGCCGGGAAGGATGTTGGCCACTGATTGTGTGAAGATGTTGGGACGTTCCTGGTCCAGCAATCCTGCCACGTGCCCGCTCGCCTTCGAGGCCTCGTAGACCACGCGCGCTTCTTCGCGCGGCAGGATTTTTCCACGAACGGTTCGGTCGCCGACGATCATTGTCATGTCGTCAACGGCCGCGTTTTGGGGTAAGGGAAAGGTGTAGACTGCTTCAATCTTTTCTTTGAAAGGGTTTTCAAACTGCTGCGTCACTACGACGCGAGAGATGAAACCACTGATCTCAGCCTTCACGTCAGTGTGTTTCAACGGGCACATCGCCTTGGGTTTCCCCTGTGGATCAACCACCGTCAGCGATCCGGAAGTTTCGTTTGTTTGTGCTGACACAGTGGTTGGTGAAAGGAGAGAGACGATGAAGAGCGGGAGTCCGAGGACGCCGAGTATGAGTATCAGAAGCGATTTGGGAAGGAGCTCTCTGTTCATGGTTTCCTCCAGCAGATGTGACGGGGTTTTAGAACCCGAATTCCTGTTCCTGGTTCCGTGTTCTTGTGCTTAGAACGCGGAGAGTCCGCGAACCTTGCGCAATTTATTTGTAGGGGTGGCCCCAGGTTGCGATTTCAAACACTGGGGTGGCCACGGAGGGCCACCCCTACAAAATTCAATACAGATTAAAGTTGTATTCCAGCTGCATATGCACCGACACCGCGTGCCCGCTCTTCATCGCTGGAGCAAACTTAATTTGACGCGCAGCGGCAATCGCGCGCTCGGTCAGCCCAAACGGTAACGTACGCACAGCGCGTATCTGAACCACTTCACCTGAGCTCTCGAAAACAACCCGCAGCACGACCGTCCCGGTGATCTGATTCCTGCGCGCCTCTTCCGTGTACTGTGGCTCAGGTTTGAATAGCAGACGTGCTCTCTGCTCGACTTCGTTTCCGAAGTACAGCCTGCCATGACCGCCGCTACCGTAGCCTTCACCAGCGGAACCACCCGGACCGCAGCAACCGATCTGTTTCGTACCGCCGCCCGTATTTCCGTCAGTTCCCGGTCCGAAGCCATGTCCACGTCCGTCGCCGATTCCTAATCCGTCATTCGATCCGATTCCGCCGCTTGTGCCTGGACCTTTGGACGGTGCTTCAGACTTCGACATCGGATCGCCATAAACCGGAGCCTTCAGGTCTTGCCAGAGTGCTGGATCAATGTCGACGCCTGCGACAGGCAGTGCCGGTGGATTGATCGGAGGAGCGATGGGTATCGCGGCTTGAATTTGAGACGGTGGCGGCACTTCTCCAACCTGCGCCGGCAGCGGGTCGCGATCTCCACCGCTGCCTCCACCTTGCGCGGGTTGTCGTACCGCGCCCGAGCCCTCACCTTTGTTGTTTTGAAGACCGACTCGTCCATTTCCATTTCTTCCGAATCCTGAATCGTCCTTCGGTGTCGGTTTCGCAAAGTTCAGCACGACCACTTGGGGCGCTTGATCCACGTTCTCCAGTTCGTGACCAGGTTTGAAAGCACTCCTTTCGACCAACAGCACAACAACTACGAGGCACGCCACGGCAGTGATCGCCGTTGACGATGCCCGCAGGACATATGGCATTGTGAAAAATATCTTCACGTGGGCCAGGAGTTGACGAATCAAACACGTCAGGAATTTACCTGGGTTCCGTTTAAATTCAATCCAGTTTCGTTTGAGCTCCTGGCGGAGAAGTGCAATCTGGATTGCGAGTCTTTCGATCAGAAATCGCGTTTCGATAATGGTTGGTTGGTACTCGTACGCAGGTTTGGCAGAGTGGGACTCCATCGCAACACCTCTTTCTTATGTGGGCACACTGGTGACTGCAAGAGATGCCACGGGCTCGTCCCGTGGAGTTTCACGATCACTTGCTATCGGACGATCGAAACCCCGAAATCAATTATTTCTTGCTTGCATAGCAGTAAGCGTGAGAACTCCACGGGACAAGCCCGCGGCATCTCTTCCGACTGTTTGTGGAAAACTGCCGACGTGGGGAGCCTCT
>JAICQI010000551.1 GCA_025937955.1 Pyrinomonadaceae bacterium | reverse complement strand
CTTCAGCGTAACCGCAATCCGTTCACTCTCTTTTAGTCGCGTGATTCTCTCCGCTTCGCCCGGTCTCGCATACGTCATCAAGATCCCACGTGGTCCAGGCTGGCTCCACGTCGGTTGCCAAATCTCAATAACACTCTTCGTAAACGCAAAGCCACTCAGCCCCTTCTCTTCCCAGAAGCGATTCTTCGTTTGCAGGTAAACACGCGACACCGCGTCGTAGCGAGTGCGCTTGATCACTTCGCGCTTCCGCTCTGATAACGCAGGCAATTCAATGCGGCTCAACACTGAAAACGGAATCGTGCAAAGCACAACATCCGCCGTGAGCGTCTGCCGGCGCCCGGCATCCATAAAAACGACTCGCGCCTGACTCGCATCCTGCTCAATTCTTACTACCGGAGCACCGTAGCGAATCTTCCCGGCAAGTTTCTCCGCGAATGCTTTAGGTAATAGATCTGTGCCACCTTTGATTTTGCGCCAGCGTTCCGGATTTCCGCCCAGATCCGGGCCAAGATTCTTCGTCAGCGCGTCAGTAAAACCATCGCTCGGGACCTCTTCACGACTGTCGCGATCAAACCGCAAAGCACTAAGCCCCTTTGGATAAAACGGCTCAAGTGGTAGCTCAAATTCCTTCACATACTTGAGCGTGAGTTCGTGCTCGTCCGGAATACGTGCTGCACCTGCTTCGGCGTAAAGCCCATCCGAGAACGGTTCGCGCAACGTGTGAACGCGTCCACCCGGACGCGTGCGTGCTTCGAGAATTGTCACATCATGGCCGAGTCTTGAGAGCTCATACGCAGCAACAAGCCCGGCCATTCCGGCGCCCAGAATGAGCACCTTTTTGGCCGGGCCGCTTAGTATTACTGCGCCGGAAGCTTGCGTTCGATATAGACACGCTCCAGCAACTGCGATTGCGCTTCGCCTTAGAAACTGACGGCGAGTTATAGCCAATTACTTATCCTCTGGGGCGTGATCTGTTCGCTCGCGGCCGGGTTGTTTTGGGCCGAGGCTGAGCACCTGTACGCACAGCGGGCGTCTCAGGTTGCGAGCTTGTTTCTTCCGGCGGCTTTGGTGGCATGTCGCTCTTTGCAAAGCGCGGCAGCATTGTGTCGCTGTTGGCCAACTGATAAACCGCCCAGGCCACTACCATCGCATCCTTCTTTACATCGTCTTCGAGAATGCGCTCGTAGGTGTCGAGGTTCGTGTGCCATGTATGTGAGTTATATTCAATTGGATCCTGGCCCAGACCGATGCCCGGCAGACCAGCCTGATTGAACGAAGTATGGTCAGAACCACCGAGTCTGCGGCTGCGCGACGCAATCGCGCCGACTACACCATCATCTTTGAATGGGGCGAGTATCTCGCGCATGATACTCGCCGCTTCAGGTGGTCCAAACACTGAAGCGCCGCGTACACGACCCGTGCCCGAGTCGATGTTGAAGTAGCCACCAAATTTCTCGTATCCCGATTTTGGATCTTCAAACGAGCCAAAGTGTTTTTTGACGTAAGCGAGCGAACCAAGCAAGCCTTGCTCTTCACCGCTCCACAGCGCCACACGAATCGTACGGCGCGGTTTCACACCGAGGGTTTTCAAAATACGAGCCGCTTCCATCATGATCGCGCAGCCGATCGCGTTGTCAGTCGCGCCTGTGGCGGCGTGCCATGAATCGAGGTGACCACCCAGCATGATCACTTCGTCGGCTTTATCAGTGCCGCGAATCTCACCGATCGTGTTGTAGGACGTAGCGCCTTCGGGATAGACGCGGTTAACGATATTGAACTCCAGCACGACATCAGTTCCGTCGCCGAGAATGCGTGTGATGCGGCCAAAGTCTTCGTTACTCATCACCACCGTGGGTATCACTCTGTCGACGTCAAACGTGGCGTTGTTGAAAGCACGAATCTGTCGAAACTCACGACCGGCATCGTTGACTCTAACCAGCGCGCCGTTCTCTTTGAGAAACGCATCGAGCTGTGCCGCAATCTGGCGACTGGTCAATGGGCGCGGCGCATTGGGCGCGGGCGTCGGCGTTGGCGAGGGTGTCGGGAAAACAAAGGGGCGTGCATTCGGCCCATAGCGTTGTTGCGACTGTTCTTCTGTGTTCCGCTTTGCTGGAGGATTCAGGTTGACGGGGATAAAGGCCGGCTTGCCGATGAGCACGATCTTGCCGCGTACTTTTGTTTTGTAGTTATTGAAGAAAATCGTGAGCTGTTCCTGCGACGGTCGCTCGGGAAGGACCAACTGGTAAGCCTTCGCCTGGACTGTTCCTTTCGTGCTCGGGGTCCATGCGAGCACCTCACAAACGAGCGGATCTTTGACCGGCGAGATCAGGTGCGCGGTCAAACGTTCGTTCAGCCAACCGGGATGCTTGAAATCCCAAGGTTCGAGGTGTGCATTCTCGAGTCCCCACGCAGTCATTTGTTTAACGGCCCATTCTGCTGCTGCTTTGTGATTAGGTGAGCCGGTCAACCGCGGGCCATAAACGTCCGTAAACATGTGCATGGTCTTCATGATTTGCGAACGTTCCATGGCTTCTTTGCGAATGCGGCTCAGCATGTCGCCACCGCCGTTCTGAGCAGCGACAGGAAGCCAAAGCATCGACAGGATCAGGCACAGGGCGACAAAGCGTCGATTTAGCATTTTGTATCTCCGGGAGATCGGTTGGGTTGGATTACCAGCGTCGGAGATTATAGACTACATCCGTATCAATCGGAGAATCCCTTCTATGAGCGCAATCAAACCAACTCAAAGTGAAACATCTGAAAGCAGTTCACTGCCGAACTCTCGGCGCGTTTATGTCAACGGAAAACAGCTCAATGTGCGAGTGCCGTTTCGTGAAATCTCGCAAAATCCGTCGCGAAATTTCGATGGCACTTTGGCGGCAAATCCACCTGTTCGTGTTTACGACACGAGTGGCCCATGGGGCGATCCTGATTCGCAGTGCACTGTTCGCGAAGGACTGCCGCAACTACGGCGCGAGTGGATCCTGGATCGTGGCGACGTCGAGGAATATGAAGGCCGTGAGGCGAAGCCGATTGACGATGGATACCTGACATTTGAAGCCGCTAAGCGTGCGCGTGTAAAAGACGTTGGTAAGCTTGAAGACTTTCCGGCAATGCGTCGCACGGTGCTGCGGGCGAAACCGGGTGCATGCGTGACGCAGCTCCACTACGCGCGGCGTGGAATCATCACTCCGGAAATGGAGTTCATTGCGATACGCGAGAACCTCGGACGCGAAGCAGCGTGGGACAGCAGCGGCGACGCACCGCGAGATTCGTTACTTCATCAACACAGTGGACAGTCGTTTGGCGCGCAGATCCCGCAGTTTGTCACCCCTGAATTCGTGCGCTCCGAAGTCGCGCGTGGACGCGCGATCATTCCGGCCAACATCAATCACCCCGAATCCGAGCCGATGATCATTGGACGCAATTTCCTCGTCAAGATCAACGCCAACATCGGAAACTCAGCGGTCGCATCTTCAATCGACGAAGAAGTGGACAAGATGCGCTGGTCCATCCGTTGTGGCTCCGACACAGTGATGGATCTTTCCACCGGCAAAAACATTCATGCCACCCGCGAATGGATCATTCGCAACTCGCCGGTCCCTATTGGCACGGTGCCGATTTATCAGGCGCTGGAAAAAGTCGGCGGCAAAGCTGAAGAGCTCACTTGGGAGATCTTTCGCGACACACTGATCGAGCAGGCAGAACAGGGCGTCGACTACTTCACGATCCACGCAGGTGTACGCCTCGCTTACATTCCTTTAACCGCACGACGTACAACGGGCATTGTTAGTCGTGGTGGTTCGATCTTGGCGAAGTGGTGTTTGGCCCACCACGAAGAGAGTTTCCTTTACACGCACTTCCGCGACATCTGCGAGATCATGGCTGCCTACGACGTCTCGTTTTCACTGGGCGATGGTTTGCGTCCAGGTTCGATCGCCGACGCGAATGACGAAGCTCAGTTTGCGGAGCTGGAGACGTTGGGCGAGCTGACGAAGATTGCCTGGGAGCGCGATTGCCAGGTGATGATCGAAGGTCCAGGCCACGTGCCGATGCACCTGATCAAAGAGAACATGGATAAGCAGCTCGAGACTTGTCATGAAGCCCCGTTTTACACGCTGGGTCCACTGACGACCGACATAGCCCCCGGTTACGATCACATCACGTCCGCCATCGGCGCGGCGATGATTGGCTGGTTTGGAACGGCGATGCTCTGCTACGTGACGCCGAAAGAGCATCTTGGTTTGCCAAACAAGAAGGACGTGAAGGACGGCGTTATCGCTTATAAGCTCGCGGCGCACGCCGCTGATCTGGCGAAAGGACATCCGGGCGCGCAGTATCGCGATAATGCGTTGTCGAAGGCGCGTTTCGAATTTCGCTGGGAAGATCAGTTTAACCTGTCGCTCGATCCCGAGGTCGCGCGTGAGTACCACGACGAAACGTTGCCGCAGGAGGGCGCAAAACTGGCGCACTTCTGCTCGATGTGCGGCCCGCACTTCTGTTCGATGAAGATCACGCAGGACGTGCGTGAGTACGCCGCGCAGAAGGAGGTCGACACCGAAGCGGCTTTGACCCTCGGGATGAAGGAAAAAGCG
>JAICQI010000722.1 GCA_025937955.1 Pyrinomonadaceae bacterium | reverse complement strand
GGCAAGCCCCTCTTCCTGACTTGTTCTATCTTTACTTTCAAACTCTTCCAGGTTTAGCTTTATTTTCAACTTATTCCACAATGCTCATTGGCTGCTTTTAATGAATTGCTGCGCTTCGTTCAACCAACGTTTGCTGGCGCGGTACTTGTAAGCCGGCGCGGTCTTCACTGCTTCAATGCACGCTTGCATCAAACTGGTCGCTTCACGCTTGTGACCCAGCCCGGCGTGCGCGCGGCCCATCAGGTAAAGCCCTTCCGGATCTGACGGCCGGTGTTCGAGAAACTGGTCCAAAGCCGTGCGCGCGTCTTCAAACTGCCCCGCCGCGATGTACGTCGCCGCAACTTCACGCCACACCTCGTGCTGCGAATGCGCCGGATTTCGTGCGACGACTTGCTCGAAGTTTTGAATCGCGTCAGGGTATCGCTTCTGTTGTCGCGCGATGCGTCCAAGTTGATAACTGGCGTCAATCTCTTCAGCGTCAATTTCCAACGCACGTTCAAAACGCGCGCGCGCTTCGTCAAGCTCGCCGCGGCTCTGGTGAATCAGACCAAGATTGTAATGCGCGGACGCGTCGGCAGGATTCAATGTTGCCGACTCGAGGTTTTGCCTGAAAGCTGCCTTAGCGCGATGGCTGCCGATGATGTCGCTGAAGTAACCACGCAACAACAGGAAAAGGAAAAACAGCAGGAACGGCGAACCCAGCACTCCCGAAAATATCGGCAGGACGATCCGCAGTGCCAACGTCGCACCAAAGCTCCCAATAACAGTCACAGCGAAAGCTCGCACTGCCGACATCCGGAATGCATCTTTGACACCCAACACCATGCCTATGCCAAACAAGAACATCTTGGGCATTCCGAAGGCTGCCTGGTAAAGCAGACCCGGATCATTGAGCAGTTGATCTATCTGCGCGACCATTTGTGGATTGTCACGGAACGCGGCCCTCATTTGATCACCCTGCTGAATCATATCAACCACCAACTGTGATTGAATTCCTGAATAGTGCAGCAGCGCAGCGATCAGTATGGAGAGGATGTTGGCGGCAGTGAGTACGTAAAGCATCGTGGCCGCGACCGCCGCGTATTCCTGCGTGATAACAACGCGGAAGCTGCCGCGGCGCTCGAACATGTTCGCCACGAGGGTGAGAATCGGCACCAGGACCACAGCCACCAGCACCACCGTCATGGCCGCCATGAAGAAGTCGGCGAGAAGTCCCGTGCGGCCAGCCGTGCCTGCATACCTTTCCGTCACGAAGCTGTACGCAACCTGGCTCAGAAAGGCGATCAGCACCACCGGCGCCAGCGAACCACGATCGCGCATCCCGCGCATGCCACGCACAGGGGCGTAAAAAATCATGAGCAGGTAACGCAACCAATCCATCGTTCAATCAAGGCTCAGGAGACGATTCACCCGGGATATAAGGCCGTGGGGATGGTTCGCCCGCCGGCATCTCAAAGTCTCGCAAGCCGGGCGACGGTGGTCCCGTCGGGTTGACGTCTTCGTGATAAATGACACTCGCCGACCCCAGCGGCCAGTAGCGAAACAACGCCTTGCCATAGATGTACTTCTTGGGCACCAGACCCCAGATTCGCGAATCGCTCGAGTTGTCGCGATTATCGCCCATCACAAAGTAGTAATTCGGTCTGACGTCAGTCCGCGCCAGGCTTCGATGCGACAAATTGAGCCGCGGATCGAGATAGGTCTCTTGAATATCGCGACCATTTACGCTCACGATACCTTCATGCACTTCGATCGTATCGCCTGGCAAACCGATAATGCGTTTGATGTAACTCTTCGAAGGATCGTCAGGGAACCAGAAGACAACAATGTCGCCACGTTCGAGCTTGGGCGCCCAACGATACTCGTCGTAATAGATCAGCTTGTTAACAAAGATGCGTTCGCCGTCGTGCAAGCGAGGCAACATCGACGTGCCCTCAACCTTCACCGGTTGCACGATAAACACCACCACCAGCGCCGCGATCATGAGTGCGAAGATCAGGTCGCGGAGTAGCAGGCGCGCCTCTGACCACAGGTCATTCCGAGACGCGTCTTCGGGTTTGTGTACCTGGATGTCTTTGTCGTCGTCGACGTGAACGCCACCAAATGGGGGTGGCCGCCGTTTTCTAATTCCGAACATAAGCGGTTTTGAGGTTATCTTTCACTAGCGCCCTTGTCAAACTATTAGGAAACCGATTTCCTTGACAGGGTTTACCAACGCTTTCTATCATCCTCGCCTGCATTTTGCAGCCCCGGACACCATCCGTCGGCGCAGCAGAAAAGAGGCCCCTTGCCGTGATCAAGTTAGATATCATCAATCGCGTTGCTGATAAGACCGGCGTGCCGAAGATGAAAGCGGAACAGGCCGTCGAGGCTCTTTTCCATTCAATGAAAGAAGCGTTAACCAGGGGCGAACGAATCGAGTTGCGTGGATTCGGCGTCTTTGTAGTGAAACCGCGGAAACGCGGCGTGGGCAGGAACCCTCGCACCGGCGAAGAAGTGGCAATTCCGTCAGGCAAGACGATTCGCTTCAAACCGGGTAAGGAGCTGCAGGCCCACGACGGCGGCGATATCGAGGTTGACGACGATTCGACGGAAGACGACGAGTTCTAGAAGAATTAATCAACCGTAATAAGTTTGTAGGGGTGGCACTCCGTGGCCACCCCTTTTCCGCATCAAAAAGGCAATGGCTGAATCGATAAGAACTTTGCCGCCCGGTTTTGACTTGCTCGAGCGTCCCGCTCCGCGTATTTCCGCGCGTGAGTGGCGCATACACGGCGGCCTCCTGATTCTTACTATCATCACGACGACTCTGGCGGGCATCACGCTCGCGGCCCCGGCACTCCACCCACCTGAGCCGCCACTCGCGACCCCGCTCGATTACCTGCTCTACATGCCGCTTTCGTATCTCTACTGGATGGCGGAGCTGATTAAATACTCCCTCGCCAATCCTCCTCTGATTGCGGAAGGCGTAACGTTCTCGGCTTGTTTGCTCGCGATTCTTTTCTCGCACGAGATGGGACACTATCTCGCCTGTCGTTATTACAAAGTTGATGCGACGCTGCCGTATTTCATTCCGGCGCCACCGATGTTTCTGGCCGGCACGTTTGGAGCGTTCATCAAGATTCGCTCCGCTATTCCTTCGCGCCGCGCACTCTTCGACATCGGACTCGCTGGACCGCTGGCAGGATTCATCGTTGCGATTCCGATATCTGTAATCGGTGTTTTGACTATTGGCCCCCCGCAGGCGCCGCAGGACAGCGTGATCTTCTTTAACGACCCGCTGCTGTTTCGACTGATCAGTAAACTCGCCGGGATACCGCTCGATCCGAACTCACCCATCAATCCGTTCTACATGGCCGCATGGATCGGACTGCTGGTCACGAGTTTGAATCTAATGCCGGTGGGCCAG
>JAICQI010000502.1 GCA_025937955.1 Pyrinomonadaceae bacterium | reverse complement strand
CGGACTTGTTCTTCTCTTTGGCGCCTTGGGTAAGAACAAGTTAGGAAGAGGGGCTTGCCCCCGCCGATCACCCTCTTCGTGTGTTAATACGTGGTCAAACTATAGACAAACCTGTTATACTCCCTCGGCTGGTACGCCCACCTGTGGGCACCACCGGAAACCCACACCAGTACTCCAATTTGGTTCCTCCCGAGGTTTCTACTCAAAAAAACGTTCGGAAACTAATGACCAATATCAGCTCAGACGAGCGCCACCGTATCGGCAAGGCGCTGATGGAGAGTGAAGAGCGCTATCGCAGGCTGGTTGAGCTCTCACCAGACGCCATCGTCGTTCTTCGCAATGACAGGTTTATTTACGTCAATCCGGCCGCAGTCCAACTTTGGGGCGCCTCAACCGCCCAAAATCTGATCGGAAAATCGATTCTCGAAGTCGTTCATCCGGACTATCACGACCATGTCCGCGAGCGCGTCGATTACATCCAGCGATTTCAAGCTGCTACGCCTCTTGCCGAACAAAAGTGTCTGCGTCTCGACGGGACCGAGATCGACGTCGAAGTTACCGGTTTGCCTTTCACTTCCGAAGGCAAAGCAGCCGTGCTCGCAGTCTTCAGAGACGTTACCGAGAAGAAGCATGCGCGTGAGGCGCTGCGAAAAGCAGAAAAGCGTTTACGCACTGTGGTGGCCTGCGCGTCAGTCATTCTGTTTGCTACGGACAAGAACGGGATCTTCACGCTGTGCGAAGGTGAAGGACTTAATAGTCTCTCACTCACACCCGGCGAGTTGGTGGGCCAGTCAGTATTTGAAGTGTATGCTGACTCACCCCAGGTTGGTGAGAACATCAGACGCGCGCTGAAAGGTG
Source organism: Pyrinomonadaceae bacterium (assembly GCA_025937955.1). GTDB lineage: Bacteria > Acidobacteriota > Blastocatellia > Pyrinomonadales > Pyrinomonadaceae > PSRF01. The sequence continues at coordinate 4,078 of JAICQI010000502.1, read as the reverse complement.
AAGCATTTACCGCTTCGGTGACGGTCCGCGATCTGATTTTCGAAGTGCGCTATTCACCGTTGACTGACGAACAGGAAAACGTCCTGGGCGTGATCGGCGTTGCCAGCGACATCACCGAGAATCGTCGCGCCGAAATCTCCATTCGCGAAAGCGAACAGCGTTACCGAGAACTTTTCGAGAACGCCAACGATATCATCTACACCCACGACCTTCAGGGTAACTTCACGTCACTCAATCGCAGCGGTGAACGAATCACCGGGTATTCTCGTGAAGAAGCAGCGTTGCTGAACGTCGCCGACGTGATTGCACCGGAGTATTTAAGTTTGGCGCGCGACATGATCGCGCAGAAGACAACCGAGGGCGTCTCGACTGTTTACGAGATCGACATCATTTCAAAGCAGGGACGTCGTGTTCGCCTGGAAGTCAGCACGCGACTGATTTTCAGCGACGGCAAGCCGGTTGGCGTTCAGGGAATTGCGCGCGACCTCACTGAGCGTAAACAGTCAGAACAAGTATTGCGCGAGGGCCAGGCCCTCATGGCCCAACAGGCCCAACGGGAGGCGATGACCCATCGCATTTCCCAGGCTATTCGCTGCTCGCTCGACAGTTCTGAAATCTTTCGCACGGCAGTGCGGGAACTGGGCTCGTATCTCGACGTCGATCGTTGTTCGCTCTTCATGCGCGACGATCGCACGAAGACTGCTATCAACGCGGCTGAGTATCACGCCGTTGGCGTGAAGCCCGCCGCGTCCGATTTCCCGCTGTCTCATCTGCAGTCGCTGGTTGCGGCACTTGATAAGACCGGTGTTTGGGTTTTTAACGATGCGGCCAACGATCCACGCATTGTCGATCTCTACGAAAACATCCTCTCGAAAGCGAATGTGAAGTCAATCATGTACGTAGCGATCAGAGTTGAAGACGACGTGCCGGCCGCCTTCGCGCTTTCGACTACGAAACAGTTGAGGCAATGGAGCGAATCTGACATTGGGTTGGCGAAAGCTGTTGCGGATCAAACCGGAATCGCCATTCGTCAGGCGCAGCTTTACCAAAAAGCCGAGAGCACTTCAAAACGGGAAGCGCTGGTGAATCGCTTGACCATGGCGATTCGTGCTTCGCTGAGTTTGCCGGAAGTTCTCCGCACGGCCACGCTCGAGCTCGGACGCGCACTCGAGGTATCGAGAGTTCAGCTCTGTTTGTACGACGGCGAAGGTGTTAATGAGCCTCTCGAATATGAATACCTCGGACCTGGCGTTAAGAGTGTCAAAAACAGCGTAGTTCATTGTGACGATCCCATCGGCTGTCGATTATCGTGTTCAGGCAAGCCGCTTATTATTGACGACACCAGAAACTATGAAGACTCTTCAACTGCGTTGACTGAGTATGTGCGAGTTCGTGCGGAGAATTTCGCTGTCCGCTCACAGATCAACTATCCGGTGTTCATTAAGGGACAATTTCGCGGGTCATTGTGTATCTATCAAACAGACCGCATCCGTTTATGGACGGAAGATGAATTGACGCTGGTCGAAGCGCTCGCGGAACGGCTCGCAATCGCCATCGCGCAGGCTGAATTGTTTGAGATGGTCGCGCGTGGAAAGACGGAGTGGGAAACGACTTTCGACGCGATGTCTGACGGGATCTTCATCTTCGATCGCAGCGGTGAATTGAAACGCGTGAATCGTGCGGGCGCGGCGATGGAGGCTCAGCATCCGAAATTGCTGCTCGGACGCAAGTGTTGCGACATCCTGCGGACCAGTGAAGAAGAAGCTTGCGTGGTTGAGAACGCACTGGAAACAGGTCGCAGCGTCACCATTGAAATCACTCCGAACCGTCTCAACCGGCCGCTACTTGTCTCCGTCGAGCCGGTGCTCGACGAAAACAACCAGGCCGTTGCCGTTGTTTGCACGGCGCGCGATCTTTCCGACCTGCGCAAGGTTCAGGCAGTCGCGCGTGAGCATCAGTCATTGCTGACGAACATTCTCGAGAGTGCGCGCGAGTCGATTTACGCTGTCGATCCCGATGGAAATTTCAAATGGTGCAACACCGCCACGTTGAAAGGCCTCGGCTATCAGCGCAGCAACTTTATCGGGCGACCGTTGCTTAGCATGGTCTACGAACCCGATCGTGAGTTAGTGCGCGAAAAGCTGGCAGCCGCGTTGACAGGCTCACCGCAAACTTACGAGATGCGCTACTTCTCTCACGACGGAAAGCTGCGATACGCGCGCGTGGACAACTCGCCGCTGGTCGTCGAAGGACGAACCACAGGCGTGTTGGGAATCGCGCGCGACATCACGGAGCAGAAAGAAGAGCGCGAGCGCGCCGCACGTGCTGACAAGCTGCGCGCCTTGGGCCAGCTCGCATCCGGCGTGGCGCACGACTTTAATAATTCGCTGGCAGCGATCCTCGGGCGCGCACAGTTGCTGCGGCGCCAGGTTGGCGATCCCGCGTTGGTGCGTAACCTCGACATCATTCAGACCGCCGCCGAAGACGCAGCGGCCACCGTGCGCAGAATTCAGACGTTCGCGCGCAAATCAGCCGTTAAGGAGTTTGAGCTGGTTGATGTCGCCGGACTGCTCAATGACGCGATCGAGATAACCAGAACTCGTTGGCAAAACGAAGCGCGTATTCGCGGTCTTGAATACGAGGTCAACCTCGACACCGAAAGAGGGCATTTCACGTACGGCAGTGCGTCAGAGTTGCGTGAAGTCTTTGTCAACATGATTGTAAACGCCGTTGACGCTATGCCGCGGGGCGGAAGGCTTCTGGTTAGCTGTCGCCGCATCGAAAACCGGCTACAACTGCACTTCACCGACAACGGCGTGGGAATGCCGGACGACGTCCAACAAAAAATATTCGAGCCGTTCTTCTCGACGAAAGGCGCACAGGGCACCGGTCTGGGACTGTCAGTCAGCTACAGCATTATTGAACGTCACTCGGGCTCGATCAGTGTTGTTTCCGAGCCTGGCAATGGCGCCCGCTTCACCATCGATCTGCCGGCTGTTGGAGCGGATAGTTCGTCCCACGATTTATCGGCGCTCGGCAACGCACCAAGCCTGCGCGTTCTCGTAGTTGACGATGAAGCCGCAGTGAGAGAAACACTCGCCGAGATGCTGGTTGCAGTGAATCACCGGGTGGAGCTCGCGGGCAGCGGTCAGGAAGCGGTCGAGAAGATGCGCGCGACTGCCTTTGATTTTGTGTTTACCGATCTGGCTATGCCTGAGATGGATGGGTGGGAAACAGCGCGACTGATCCGGAAAGAGTGGCCCAACGTGAAGATCGTTCTTGTGACTGGTTATGGACCAACCACAGCACCTCCAACCGGCGAAGAAGAGCTGGTGGACGCTGTCATCGGCAAGCCCTTTGATTTTGTGCAAGTCGGATCCACTCTCACTACTTTAACTAAAGCGCGTGAGCTTCAGGATGTGAGCGTTTAATTGAAGTTCATGATCCCGGCGCTGCCAGTGAATCCGACGCCAAAGCCCACCACGATCGTCGGCCCGGACCATTCCTTTTTTCCAGCCAACATGAAGCCTGTCGACGCGCTCGAGAGATTGCCGTAGTGTTCCAGCACTTTGTAAGAGCCGTGTACCTTGGCTGACTCGGGTTGGAGATCGAGCTGCGTGCAAACGCCGTCGAGAATCTTCTTGCTGCCCGTGTGAATGAGGCAGTCATTAACCTGGGTTAGATCCGTCACCGGTGAATCAGGATGTTGCAGCACGTTCCTTACGGTGGTCAGGGCGTAATGTGCGCCGCGCGTCGGGACGTTCGGCTGCATGAAGTATTGAGGTCTTCCTTTCAAGAAGGGATGCGAGCTACTTCTGACCATCGTGAGCAAGTTTATGTCGTTTGGACTGTCGTTGGTCAGGTGTGAGATTGGTCCAAACGCGGGCTTTCCTTCTTCCTTGCCAACCAACAAGGCGACGGCGCCGTCTCCGAAGAGCATCGATTGGATCACGAAGGTAGTGTCCAGCCGTTGTTGCTCAAATTGATCCGGATCGATCCGTCCTTCTTTTCTCATGCTGATTATTTCGCGGTAGCCGGAGTACTCCTCGCGCATCAGCGGCGCCACGTATGGCGTGTG
>JAICQI010000294.1 GCA_025937955.1 Pyrinomonadaceae bacterium | reverse complement strand
GCTTCCTGAAAAACAACGAGATCGGGAGCAGCCGCTACGATCGTCTCCGCCAACGCCTGTTCCCGACCGCGTCCCCCAAAGCGAATGTTGTAACTCAGCAGCCGTAACGTCACGCATCTTCACCGGAGGGAACCACAACGTAGTAAGGCTCTCCAAACAAAACGTCGCGGCCGTAAAGAACCAAACTCGAGGTCGCTTGAAAATTTACCGGGCGCCCAACGAGTTTCTGTAATGACTCGCGCAACGGGTTCAGACTTGGTGCGATGTCCGGATCCTTATCGCCCAGCGGTTTTGTGTGCAGTCCCGGGAGGTAATACGCGTCGGAGTTCCACGCCTCCATCACCTTGCTCCCGACCAATGTGACATCCAGGTCGCTCGTTGCTTTACCTTGAGAGTCGAAAGGCGTGCCGTCCTCGTGACGTTTATTTGTGACCACGCTGCCGCGCAGCACGATTCCGGTTCCTTCCGGAAGTCCCTGCTGAAGTTTCCGGTAGAACGCGATGAAGGCGCGCTCATCACCTCCGAATGCCAGCGTCACGATGCGCGAGCGGATCTCGCTCTCGTTCATTTCATAAGGGTCTTTAGGCATAAGAATCTTTACGAATGAATTTGATCAGGGGGCTTGCTAACGGGAAATCTCTTTCACGACTTCATAAAACTCGCGTGTGCCTTCGCGCACGTTTCTGACAGAGATGCGCTCGTTGTTGCCGTGCACGCCTTCGTCTTCTTCGGCCGTGGTGTAAATCGGGGCCCAGCCATACGCTGTGATTCCGAGCTGCCGGTAGAGCTGGCTTTCAGTATAACCACTCAACATCTTGGTGGTGATGACTGCTCCGGGATGCTTCTCTTTCGTCTTGCGAGCGATCAGCGAGAACAGCTCAGTGTTAATCGGGGAACTGTTGGGTGGCTTGAACCGGTTAACGTTGTCGATCTTGATCGTGGGATCCGCGATCACCGCGGTCAACGCTTTAAGAAAATCTTCGGGTGATTCGCCGGGCAAAAGACGAACGTCGAGATTGCACGTCGCTGTGTTAGGAATGACGTTCGTTTGCTTGCTGCCGCTGAGCATCGTGATCGAGATCGTGTTGCGCAGGAGAAAGTTGTATTCCCGTTGATTGCCAAGCGACTTCGCGAACGCAGGATCTTTTAGCGACTCGCGAATGTTTGCAAACTGCGATCGCCACGGCTCCGGCTGCAGCGGCGCGACGTCTTTGAAAAACTGTTCGACGGCCGGCAACAACTTGATCGGCGTTTCCCAATCGAGAATGCGATTCATTGCACGGATGAGACGATTGCTGGCGGAATCCGCCACCGGTCTCGAACCATGGCCGGGCAGTCCCGTGGCCGTGAGTCGCAACCAAAACGGCGCCTTCTCAGCCACATCGACGCCGACAATCTTCACTGATCCGCCTTCAAACAGGTTATCGCCACCTTCGGTGAGCAGGTATTCCGCATCTTTGAAGAGATGCGCCTTGTTGGCGATCATCCAAAGGGAGCCTTCGTCGTCCACCTCTTCGTCGGCAGTGCCGAGAAAGATCACATCGCGCGATAACGTTGCTCCTTCCTGTTTGAGCAGGATCATCGTCATCAGGTGAAACAGTCCCTCGCCTTTCATGTCGAGCGCGCCACGACCCCAAATCGAGCCGTTCTTTATCACGCCGGAAAAGGGATCAACTTGCCAAGAGGCGGGTTCAGCGGTGACGACGTCAGTGTGACTGAGCAGGATTATGGGACGCTTCGAACCGTTACCCTTGAGACGCGCGATGATGTTTGCGCGTCCGGGTTTGTATTCGAAGATCTCGTTCTCGATGCCGTGCTGATCGAAAATCTTCTTGAAAAATCGGGCGGCCTCGATCTCGTTGCCCGGCGGGTTCGAAGTATTGACGCGCAGGTACTGCTGCATCAGCTCAACTGCCATGTCCTGATAGCGCGGCCAGTCGATTTTGCTTCCATTCTGAGCTCGACCAACAACGCTCAGAAGAACGAGGCTTAAGGCTACTGTCAGTATCCGATTCATGAGTTTTTATATTAACATGGTCTCACACCAACGATGCGTCTCGTCCCCTCGCTTGTCATGTTGTGCGCCGCATTTGCTGCGGGCGCGATCAATTCAATTGCCGGTGGAGGGACGCTCCTGACGTTCCCCGTGCTGATCTGGCTCGGGCTCGATCCTAAAGTTGCAAATGCGACCAGCACGGTGGCGTTGTGGCCCGGACTCTTCGGTGGCCTGTTTGGTTACCGGAAAGAGCTCGAGAATAGCTCCACCATCCTGTTTCGTCTCGGCGCCACGAGTCTCATCGGAGGAGCTGTTGGCGCCTGGCTTTTAATCTGGACGCCGTCGCCCGTCTTTGCTTCCCTCGTTCCCTTCCTCATTCTGTTTGCCACCATCCTTTTCATGTGTCACGGCGAGATTAACAAGCGACTCCGTCTCGGTTCGCTTGAACAGAACCCGACGGGCCTGTGGTGGACCGGCGCCATCGTCTTCCAATTTTTTTCGGCGATGTACGGCGGTTACTTCGGCGCCGGCAACGGGATCCTGATGCTCGCCGCGATGGGACTGCTCGGTCTCAACGATCTCCATCGCGCCAACGGCATCAAAAACTTTCTCGGCATTTGCATCAACTGCATCGCCGTTTTCAGTTTCGCACTGGCCGGCCTGGTGGTTTGGGAAGACGCACTGCTGATGGCTTGTGGCGCGCTCGTGGGAGGATATTTTGGCGCGAAGATGGCGGTACGCATTGGCCAGAAGTGGGTTCGCAGAGGCATTGTGCTGATCGGTTTTATTATCTTCGTGATGATGATCTGGAGGTTGCGCAGCTAAACTGAATGCTTGTGCCACGTGAGTTTTACCTGCGCCCTGATGTCCTCACTGTCGCTCGAGATCTGCTCGGCAAACTCCTCGTCGTGCCTGGCCCAAATGGCGAGCGCGTCTCAGGAAAGATTGTGGAAGTGGAAGCGTATCGCGGACCGGAAGATAGAGCTTCACACGCGTACGGTGGGCGGCGAACGAAACGAACGGAGACGATGTATCGCAGCGGCGGCGTGGCGTACGTTTATTTCGTTTACGGCATGTACTACCAGTTCAATGTTGTCAGCGGCGTCGAGGACGTTCCGCACGCGATTCTGGTGCGCGCGCTGGAGCCGGTTGAGGGAGTCGAGATCATGAGAGCGCGCAGGCATTCTCACCCGGACCACAATCTCACCAATGGTCCCGGCAAGCTCTGCATCGCAATGGGAATCGATCGTCAACTCAATGGCGCAGATCTGTTAGGCCAGCAAGTCTGGCTGGAAGAATTCGAAAACATCTCGCCTCGCCGCATCGCTCGCGGCCCGCGCATCGGTATCGACTACGCCCAGGAATGGATCGACAAACCCTGGCGCTTCTGGATCCGTGACAATCCGTTTGTCAGCCGTCGGCCTCGCAACCCTGAAGTGTAATGCAGCCTGCGCCGGATCGGATTTATGACGCAGGCTGCTTCAGAACACACGATGACGTTCTATTTAACCAGCACGCGCAGACCGTGAGGATCGGCACGCTCGACGCCGCCGACGATATGGGTAATCGGGAGTCGCGCAACGAAGCGACCTCGTGTGCCTCCTTGCTGAACACGAATAATCCCAACACCTGGCGTGCTACCTACCGAGTTGTTGAACGCGGGATTATTTCCTGTGAGCGGGTTTGGACCACGAAGCGACATGAAGATGTATTTCCCGTCTGGAGAAATGTCCAGCAGGTCCGGCGCTGGATCATTACTTACCGAACCGGCGAGACTGAACTGGTCCACGACCGAGTTATCTCTTGTGTCCACAATCGTCATGTTGTTTCCGAATCGTTCAGCCACCCACAGAAAACGATCTCCGCTGGTCGCGACCGCGCCGTGTGAATCGGAGTTTGTACCGTCGTGCGAATAAACGAGAGTTGGCGCCGGCGTGTTAGGCGCAATAGAGCTCAAGTAACCACGCAACGGAAACGAATAAAGATCGCCTTCCTTTGCACCACCCGAGTTGATGTACATCTGTCCATTGGCCTGAACGCCGCCGCAGCCGTCTGGATGTACCGTGTTCTTGTCGTATTCGGCAACGATCGACATCGGCGTAGTATTTGGATCAACTACAAAGAGTCCTCCGCCTGCCAGCGTAATGAAGGCGAACCGATCGCAGTTGTCGATCACCGGACAAATCGGTCGTGCATCAGGCCGCAGGGTTGCATCCTGACACGGCGCTCCATTAGGCGTGGTGCAAGTTGCGAGGTTAATCGTCGCAGCGTTATCGAGTGTGAATACGTTGGTTTGATAGTTGGTGTTGATTCTCTGCAACAACCGGCCGTTTTGATTGGCGACCACGACAAACGTTTGATCGTTTGATGGCATGGCCGCATGCGCCTGGACGCCAACGTCTATGCATTGAATGGGCGCCTTCGTCACGGTGTTCATGAACAACACGTGTCCGGAAGCGACGAACGAAATCACAGCGTGGGAACCGCTGCGGTTGAACATAAACATGTGCGGACGCACCGGAAAGGTGCCGGTTTGCGCTAAACAGAGGTCGCGCGCGGCGCCGCCAAGATCCACTACCGTCGGGGTCGCCACGGACGCTTGTTCTCCTACTAAATCGTCGCCGTTATATGTGTAAAGCGTGCCGCCACTATCCAACGTACCGTTGCCGTCCTCGTCCCTTGAATTTGACTGATCGATAACCCACACCTCGTACTTGACTGTGTCATTTTCATCGTATGTTGGAATGGTCATCGCGTTAGTGAATGCCACCATTACAGCCAGGATACTGATCAAAGCGGCAAGATAGATTCTGCGCGTCATCGGTTGAGGTCCTCCAATGGTGTTCGTTACGACTTCAACCTATAAGCGAGAATTGGAGGGAAACGGGCTCAATCTATTCTGGCTGCCATTGACCCGAGGGAGCAAGGCGTACGATACGCGATGATTCACGCAGATAAACGCTGATTGTGATCAGCGTTTATCTGCGTGAATCTGCGGCTACACATTACTTCGTCTATCTGATCTTACCCGGACCCCAGAGTGCGCGCCCGGGCTTTGCTCCGGTGTGTTCACCATCCTTTAGCACGTGCACCCCGTTCACAAAGACATGCTTCACCCCAACGGCAAACTGGTGAGGATTTTCGAATGTCGCCCGGTCGGCAATCGTTGCCGGATCGAACACGACCACGTCAGCAAACAGTCCGGTCTTGAGAAAACCTCGACGATCGAGGCCGAGGTTTGTTGCCGGCAGCCCCGTCAGACGTCGCACTGCTTCCGTGAGCGAGATCACCTTTTCCTCACGCACGTATTTTCCCAGTAGACGTGCGAAGTTGCCGTAAGCGCGGGGATGCGTGGAGGATTTGAGGAAGACTCCTTCGGGAGCCATCGATGCACCATCAGAGCCGAGCGAAACCCACGGCTGCCGTAATTCTTTCTTGAGATTCTCTTCCGCCATCAGGAAGTATACGGTGCCGACACGAGACCGATCTTCAACAATCAAATCCATGATCGTCTCAATTGGATCTTGCCCGCGCATCTTCGCCACCTCGTCCAGCGTCTTGCCGGTTAGCGGCTTTAGCTTCTCCGATTTGAAACCAACCAGCAGCACGCGATCCGGAGAACCGGCCGCGAGATAGAGGTTTTCCCATTTATTACTCGGCGTCCGCACTTCCGCTGCTATCTGCTTGCGCAGAGCCGGATCTTCGAGTCGCTTGAAGAGCGCTTCATAGCCACCGTCCATGGTCCACGGGGGCAGACTGGCATTTAACCCCGTCGAGCCGGCTGTGTACATGTACATGTCAGCCGTGATCTTCAATCCCGCTCGACGCGCGGCATTGATCATTGCGATCACTTTATCTACCTTGTCCCAATTCTGACGACCGGCAGCTTTGATGTGGTAGATCTCTGCGGGTAGTCCTGCCTCGCGGCTGATCCGAATCAACTCTTCAACGGCTTGAACCCACTCATTGCCTTCGCTGCGCAGGTGAGAAATGTATTTGCCTTTGTAACGAGCCGCAACTTTGCATAGTTCGATCAACTCCTCAGTCCTGGCATAGAACGCGGGCGCATATATTAAGGACGAGCCGACGCCGAGCGCGCCTTCCTCCATCGCCTGTTGCACGAGTTCTCGCATCTGCTGAAGTTGCGCCGGTGTTGGCTGCACATCAGCATCACCGAGAACGTACTGCCGGATCGTCGTGGCTCCGACAAACGAAGCCACGTTCTGCGAAACGCCGCGCCTCTCCAGATATTTCAGGTACTCTGCGAGCGTGGTCCACTCTACATCAAACTTAATATCATCCTGTTCGGCGACCACCTGCTTCTTCAAACGTTCATTGAGCGGTCCCATCGACCAGCCCTCGCCCATGATCTGCGTCGTCACACCCTGTCTTATCTCGCCTTGCGAGCGGCCATCGGCGATTAGAGATTCTGTAGACCACGAGAGCATGTTTATAAAGCCGGGCGCGACGGCGAGACCATTCGCGTCCACTACATTACGCGCGCGTGCCCGAGCCAAGTTGCCAATGGCAACAATGCGATCTCCTTTAATCGCAATGTCGACTCGCCTGGGAGCGCGTCCAGTCCCGTCATAAACCATGCCGTTTTGAATAAGGACATCAAAGTCCGCGGCTCGAGGAACTTGTCCGGCAGCGACGAAAGGTAGCATCAGCATCAACAAGAAGGAGACATACTTATCCAATCGCATAATTGTGGGTCCTGTATTTATCTACTCTCTCCAGATTTTTGACGTGCGTGGGATTGGAGAATACAGGAAAAAGCGACGTGGCTAAAGAGCAAACTTCAGGGGCGCTGCTGTAATCTTCGTGACCGTCACCGGCTGACCTCTCAGGAATTCCATCATCCCGTCCTTGATCTTCGGCGACGATAGAAACAACGGATCGCTGTGTACGGCACCTTCAATGATCATGTGCGTGCTGTTTGTAAAATCCTTTCGATACTCCTCGGCGTTACTCACCGGCGTGCGGGCATCGAGGGTGCCGCTGATAAACAATACCGGCACGTCCGAGTTCAGCGGTGCACGAAATGCGTCGCCGAGATCCGGCGCCTTCCACTCTTCACAAACATCCGGAAACGGAAAGTTCGAAATGTCTGCGAGCAGCGTGCTCTTTGCTTCGAGTTCGATGCGCTCGCGACGCGCCACCGTCTGTCCCGAAGCGCAGTCCATC
>JAICQI010000342.1 GCA_025937955.1 Pyrinomonadaceae bacterium | reverse complement strand
TGCCCGCCATTTGGTGTTGTGTTTCGGGGGGGGCGGCCCGGCGGCCCCGCCCCTACAAATTAGATGTCGTAATAAAGCGAGAATTCCAGCGGATGCGGGCGCATGCGCAGCGGCGTGATCTCGCGATCGCGCTTGTAGCCGATCCAGCGCTCGATCAGTTGCGGGCTGAATACGTCGCCCTTTAACAGAAAATCGTGGTCGGCTTCGAGCGCTTTCAATGAATCGTCAAGCGAACCAGGCAGCGTCGGCACGTCCTTCAGCTCCTCCGGCGAGAGATCGTAGATGTCCTTCTCGAGCGGTTCACCCGGATCGATCCGGTTCTGCACACCATCCAGACCTGCCAGCAACATTGCTGCAAACGCGAGATACGCGTTGCACGACGGATCGGGTGGCCTGAACTCCAAACGTTTCAGTTTCGGATTCGTCGAGAACATCGGAATACGAATGGCAGCCGAACGATTGCGCGCGGAGTACGCGAGATTCACGGGCGCTTCAAAGCCCGGCACGAGACGTTTGTAGCTGTTCGTCGTGGGCGCGGCAAAAGCCACGATCGCCGCAGCATGCTTTAACAAACCGCCGATGTAAAACTTCGCGGTATCCGACAGTCCAGCATATCCATCACCGGCAAAGAGCGGCTTCTCACCTTTCCACAACGACTGGTGACAGTGCATTCCCGAACCGTTATCGCCGTACAGTGGCTTCGGCATGAACGTCGCTGACTTTCCGAACTGATGGGCAGTATTGCGAACTACGTATTTAAATATTTGGAGATTATCTGCTGTCCCTAAGAGCGTGGAATAGCGGAAGTCGATTTCACACTGGCCCGCGGCGGCTACTTCGTGATGGTGGCATTCGACAGTGACGCCACACTTCGCCAACGTGAGCGAGATCTCAGAACGCAAATCGCTTAACGAGTCGGTCGGGGGAACGGGCACGTAGCCTTCCTTCGGACGAATGCGATAACCGAGATTCGATCCGGCAAACTCGTTAGCATCGCGCCCACTGTTCCAGTGTGCTTCATCCGTATCGAGAGCGAACCCTGCCGAATGTGGCTCGTTGTGAAACTTGACCGAATCAAACACAAAAAACTCTGCTTCGGGACCGAAGTAAGACGTGTCGGCCAGACCCGTAAACTTGAGATAACTCTCCGCACGCTGCGCGACCGAGCGTGGATCGTACGCATAGCCTTCCTTGGTGATCGGATCGACGGCGCTGCCGATCAAGCATAGCGTCGGTTGTTCCGCAAACGGATCCATCCAAAAACGAGTGGCGTCCGGAACGAGCAACATGTCTGACTCGTGAATCGCGGCCCAGCCACGAATCGACGACGCGTCGAAGCCGAAGCCGTCTTCGAACTGATCCTCGCCAAGTTCGGCAATGGGAAAGGTAAGATGTTGCCAGGAGCCGGGCAAATCCGTGAAACGAACAGAAACGAATTTGGCGCCCTGGTCAGAAGCATATTTCAAGACAGTCTTAGGGTTCATTTGTTCTCCTGAAAGATAAAGGGAGTGTTGGGGGTACTCTTCGCCCCGGAGCGGTGTTTGGTGCGAAGTATTTTGGCGTGCTTAACGACTCTAAGAAAACAGTCGTGCGGCATTGAAGGGCTTCACGTAAAAAACTGCGATTATAGCCACGGATTAAATGATGTCAAGGGTAAACAGGTTGTATAGAACTTATTAAATCTATGCGGCGTATAAAACCCTAGTGTTTTGAAGCACATTGCGGGCTTTTATGAAACAAAAAAGTTATAGACCGCAACGGCCCTTTTCTGTTACATTGCGCGCCTAAAGCGTTCCACCCAAACAACAACTCCGCAACTCGATTCGGAAATGTACATCTGTGTTTCAGCTAAAGGCATCAATATCCGTTCAAGTCGTATTTTTCACGTAGGAGAGACCGCTAATTGACCACGGCAATCGAGCAGACGCTCGAAACTTATGGAATCGAAAACTGGGCCGCTGGCTACTTTGATGTTAACCGGAAGGGAAACCTGATCGTCCGTCCCGTCGAGGGAGATCCGCGCTCAGCGGACCTCAAAGAGATCATCGATGACCTTGCCAAACGTGGCATCACCACGCCCGTGCTGCTGCGCTTCCCGCAGTTGGTCGCAGCTCAAGTAAGAAAACTTCAGCGCGCATTCAGCCGCGCCATCCGCGAGTTTGAATACCAGGGAGCGCACATGTGTGTTTACCCGATGAAGGTAAACCAGCAGCGCTCCGTGGTCGAGGAATACCTGCGCGAAGGTTCGCGCTACGACTTCGGACTCGAAGCGGGTTCCAAAGCCGAGCTCTACGCCGCGCTCGCCCTGGAACAACCGGGCGACAGCCTGCTTGTCCTCAACGGCTTTAAAGACCAGGAGTTCGTCGAACTCGCCTTCGCCGGCGCCAAAGTCGGAAAGAAAGTCGTGATCGTGATCGAGAAACTTAACGAGCTCGATCACGTGCTCAACGTCGTCGAGCATCATGACGGCGCGCTGCCGATGCTCGGCATGCGCGTGAAGCTCTATTCGAAAGGTTCCGGTCGCTGGGAGAAGTCGGGCGGTGAAGCCGCAAAGTTTGGTTTGACTACCACCGAGCTGCTGGAAGTGATCCGGCGTCTCGAACAAGCCGATCGCATGGACATGCTGAAGCTGCTCCACTTCCACATCGGTTCGCAGCTCACCGATATCAAGCGCATCAAGAATGCAATGAAGGAAGCGGCGCGCGTCTACGCCAAGGTCTACCAGATGAAAGTCCCGATTGAGTTACTCGACGTCGGCGGCGGCATGGCAGTCGACTACGACGGCTCAAGGACCGCGTTTGATTCTTCAGCAAACTACACCGCGCAGGAGTTTGCCAACGACGTTATTTACACCATCAAGCAGGTGTGCGACGACGAGAACGTCCCGAATCCGACAATCATTCAGGAGTCCGGACGCTTCCTCGCTGCTTATCACGCCATCCTCGTGACGAACGTGCTCGACGAAATCGAAACAGTCGTCGAAGACATCACTCCGATCGAGATCATCGAAGACGATCCGCAAGTGGTGATCGAGCTCGGTGACCTGCGCGAGTCGATCACCGTCAAGAACTATCGTGAGTACTACCACGACGCGCTCGAACATCGCGAAGAGTTGTTCACGTTGTTCAATCTCGGGTTGATCTCGCTCGAAGATCGCGCCAAAGGTGAAGTGCTCTTCTGGGATGTTTGCGAACGGGCCGACAAGTACGCACAACAGGCGAAGTACGTGTCGGAAGAGTTTGGTGATCTGCGGCGGCTGCTTTGCGCGAAGTATCTGACAAACTTTTCAGTGTTTCGCTCCGTGCCGGATCACTGGGCGCTGGATCAACTGTTTCCCATAGTTCCGATTCATCATCTCAACAAACCGCCGACGGAGTACACGACGCTGTGCGACATCACGTGTGACTCGGACGGAGTGGTCGACAAGTTTGTGGACCTGCACGACGTCAAACAGGTGCTGGAGTTGCACACACTCAATCCGGATGAGCCCTACTACCTGGCGTTCCTGCTGGTAGGCGCGTACCAGGAAGTGATGGGTAACAATCACAACCTTTTCGGAGCGCCACACGAGGCCCACGTACACATCGATGAGGAAGGCTTCCTGATCAAGAAGGTCATCAAAGGGACCACCGTGGGCGCTGCTGCGGAGCGGGCGCGTTACGAGCGTAGTTACCTGCACGATGGCTTCCGACGGTTAATTAACCGACGCGTCAAGGACGGCGAGTTAAGCGAGGCGGACGGCGCCGAGCTGGCCCAGTTCTACGAATCACGTTATGACGCATATACCTATCTCGCGGTGAATGGAGTAAAACGTTCACGGCGCCATACTGATTATTAAAATGTAATTCACGACATTTCTTCGAACGCTCAATCCGAGAGGTTGACAACCTAGATGGTCACGCAACGTAAACCAAAAGCATCGAAGTACTTGACCACTCCCACGCGGCCAGTCCAGGTGGACCGCGATCGCTCAGTGGCCGGACTGCTAGAGAAAATGGAAGGCACCGGCTTTGGAGGCCGCCAACTCGCCGAAGCGCATCGTATCTGGCTCGACATGCTCGGCGACAATACGACCATCATGGTGGCAGCGTCCGGCGCGCTGATTCCTGCCGGTATGCGGCGTCTGTTGGCTTACGTGATCAAGAACCGCTTCGTCGATGTGCTGGTCCTCTCGGGTTCGCTACTATTTCACGATCTGCACGAAACACTCGGGCGCTATCACTTCCAGGCCCATCCTTCCATGACTGATGCCGAACTCGAGTCGGCACAGATCAGCCGCATGTGGGATTTGCTCGCAAGCGACGAAGAGTATCGCGAGGCGAAGGAATGGATCGGCGGGTTTACAAATCAACTCGATCAAACGCGCGCATATTCGGTGCGCGAGTTCCTGCACCTGCTGGGCCGCGAGCTGGCGGAGATTGCTTCGGAAGATGGGGTGCTCACTTCAGCGTACAAAGCGCGAGTGCCGATCTTCTGTCCGGCAATTGCCGACAGTGGGCTCGCAGTCGGCATTGCGGGGGCGCGATTCGAGAAGAAGAATAATTTTCTGTTCGACGCCATTCAGGATGTGCTCGACATGATGACCGTGATGGTCAACGCGCGCGTGTCGGGAATACTCAATCTCGGTGGTGGGACCACGAAGAGTTTTATTCAACAGGCGACGCTCTCATCGTTCCTTCAGAAGGAACATCATCACGGGCACAAGTATGCGATTCAAATCTCGACGGACGCGCCACATCCGGGAGGGAGATCGAATGCTGTGTCGTTTGATGAAGGAATGATCTACGGCAAGCTCGCACGCGGCGCCCACACCGCTTACGTTCCCTGCGACGCCACCATCGCGCTGCCGATCCTGATCACGTCGCTCTCGCAGACCGCCGCGAAATACATGAAGGGCCGCAAGAAGCCAAACTTCCAATTCGGACGAGAACTAACGGTCGAAGCACCCTAAGCCACAAGAATATTTTTAGCCACAAAAAGCACATAAAGCACAAAGAGAATTATTACCGATGGCTTAGGTGTTGGACTTGGAGACGGTACCGGTGTCGGAGTAGGAGTAGACCTGTGGTGACGCCCACACTGGTACCAAGTCCGTCACCTACTCCGGGACAGCCATCGAGGACTTTGCAGTTTTTCTTTTTGTGCTTTATGTGCCTTTTTGTGGCTAAAAAACTAGTGTCTCTTTGCGGCTACGGAGGTGGTTGCGGCGAGCGTACATGGCTTTGTCTGCTTGTTCAATGGCCTGGCCGAGGTCTTTGAGCGAGGTAAAACCGGCAACGCCGAAAGAGACCGTGACGGTGACCGGGATTCCTATCCAGCGTTCGCTGTTCTCTTCGAGGATCTTGTTCAGCTTCTCCATGCGGCGGGCGGCGTCAGGCTGTGGCAGTTTGAACATCAGCACCAGAAACTCATCGCCGCCCCACCGGAACAGCATGTCGTCCGCGCGCACGAGCGAACGCGTGGCGCGTGCAACCGCGCGGATCGCCTTGTCGCCTGCGCTGTGGCCCATCGTATCGTTGATCGGTTTCAGGTTGTCGATGTCGAGTACGGCGACGCTTCCCGATGTCACCGTATCGTGCCCGGCTTCAGGCCGCCGAAGCAAAGAATGAAAGGCGTGTCGGTTCAACGCTTCCGTGAGCGGGTCCATCTGGACCAGCAGCTCGAGCTTGTCGCGCGCGTCCAGCAGTTTTCGATTAACCATCTCCACTTCGCGCCGCACGCTTTCCATCAACACCATCACCGTCCCGAAGCCGAGCAGAATCTCGAACAACAGATCGAAGATTGACGTGTACTGCAAATACCTGATCGGCACGCTTATGCCCCAGAGTCCCTTGCGTGCTGCAAACACCGGCACGTAGTGCAGAAAACCGATCGCGAGCAACAACAGCGCAGTCTTCATCACGCGAATACCCGGACTGTCTTCTTCAGACCGCAGCGTGAAGTAAGAGACGATGAACAGCACTGCCAGAATCGCCGCGTGAATCATGAAGAGATCGTTGAAGTCGCGCGATGCATGCGGCAGAACGAGTGCGAACGCCACGGCCGGTATGAGGATGTAGGTATGTTTCCGCGTTAACAAGACGCCGCTCACCTGGTTGCGGCAACCGGCGATGAAGAGCAGGCCGAAAAGGTATTCGCCGAGGAAGTAACCGGAGTGGAAGATCGTCTGCGTAGGTGCGAGCTGAAAACCGATAAACAAACTGAGCAGCGCTAGAGAAAGGCACGCCCACGAGGCAGTCCAGTACCTGAGAGCATTGCTCTTGATGGATGACCGCATGAACAGGGATAGCAGTGTAATTAAAAGGACGCCGACGCACTGGATAGCCAGGCCAACATTCGAATCCATAAACGGGGAACCTCGTGGGAGTACGAGTTTTCTATAGGAAAGCTCTGGGCGGTGGGCCTAGAAGCGGGTAAGAATGCCCCACCGAGACTGATTCTAGCCGACCGAAGGGCGAGAGGCCAAGACTTTTCTTTAGCCTGCAAATAGAACAAGTCAGGAAGAGGGGCTTGCCCCCGATGTGTATAGACCGGAGACAGCCTAAACACATGT
>JAICQI010000086.1 GCA_025937955.1 Pyrinomonadaceae bacterium | reverse complement strand
TGGAATCGCTTAGGTCCCGCTTGCTCAAAATAATAACTTGCGGCTGCGTATTCAACTAGAGCATGATCGATATAATCGTCCCTGTTCTTTGAGGTGCCCAAGGTTTTGAGCACGGCAGCATATGTATTGTGAAACTTACCCTTAAGTGCGTCATTGGAACTAAAATCGAAAAGCGGTGCCGCTTCTGAACAAATTCTCAAAGCATCAAGATCCCTAGTGGAGGTCCATTCAACAATTGCACTGTTAAGTAGCGCCCTCAATCTCTGTTCGCTTCGAGATTCGCACAAGCGATCGAGCACCAACTGCAAAGTCACTCGTGCCTCATCAAGACCGCCTTCACGCCAGTAGCAGATGGCAAGATCAACTTGTCCTTCTGCTACTTTCTCGGCCTTATGCAAGCGCTCAAAAATCGCAACGCTCTCACTAATTAAATCCTTAGCAGCCTCTTGTGCTCCAAAAACCTGTTTAGCACTGCCTAGCCAGCCGGTAAGAGTTCCAGTTCTGAGAAGTAATTCCGCTTTTTCTTCCTCTTTTAAGCCTCTTGTTTCTGGTCGATTTAGTAAACCATTCCAAAAAGCACTTAAGGTCGCAGCAGCACGCTCAAACTCGCCAGCTTCTTCTAAATTCTTAGCAAATTCACATAATGGAATAACGTCATCAACTACCACCGAGTTAATAACGGGATTTAGAGCGAATACCTGCAAATCCATGCTACGTCTCCAGTTGTATTATCCAGCAAGGCACCTTGCAAGTGGTTTCATTGCCGGATATTATCACCAATCAACCAATTATCTACTTGGTTACCCCACCTCACCGGCTTTTGAACACAAACTATTTAAGGGAGAAGATCGATGAAACTTGTCAAAAAATTAGTACTTTCCGTAGTACTCGCGTCCGCCCTAGCAGTGAGCGTATCCGGTGGAGAACAATCCACCCCTGGTTTCGCTGCGCCAACTCCGACCCCAACACCGGAGCGTGCCATGATTATGCCCGACGACGGAACAGTTGTTTACGACGCCAATCCTGAGAGTACGGAAACCTCAGATTACCTGTTTTTCGAGGCGTTGGCAGCCCTTCTGTCCATGTACTGAGAAGCGCAAACCCAATACAAACCACCTGCGGCTTACGCTCTGCGTAGTTCTAGCGGCTTGCGGTTTGTGTGTCCGGGCTCACCGATCACGTTAGAAAAGCTTGCTTGGGAGGCGGTGACGATTCCATCGTACCGCCATCCGGCCTCCGTGGCAAGGAACTTTTAACTATTACACGGCGAGAGTCTGGGCACAATTCAGCCAATACCCCTATTCTGGTGTCTCCTGCCCTGACACTCTCCTTTCCTGAGCAGTGTCAATTGCATCAACCAGGCGACGCACCGTCTCCAGTGTATCGATTTGAGTCGCATTCTTGTCAGGTCTCAACCGCAGAATCCTTGGAAAACGAAGCGCATAACCGCTCTTGTGGCGGTTCGAAGGCTGAACCCTGTCGAATGTGACTTCGATCACAACCTTCGGCTCCACAATTCGAACTCGCCCGTGGCCAAATTCCCGCAAAGTATGGGCCTTGAACCACTCCGTCAGTTCCGTTAACTCCTGATCAGTCAAACCAGAATATGCCTTACCAATATTTAACAGCTCGTCATCATCGACTGACCGGCGTACCGCAAAGGTATAGTCCGAAAGCAGATTTCGACGTTTGCCATGTCCTACTTCCACTGCCGTGACCGCGACATCCAGCGTCGCTATCGCCCGCTTTAACTTTAACCAATCGCGCCCTCTGCGGCCGGGTTTGTACGGCGAATCCGGACTTTTGATCATTAGCCCTTCATTTCCGCGAGCCCGTGCGCGTTCAAACTCATCGTCCAGCATCGCGGCATCCCTCAGTAATTTTCCGCGCGACATCCGCAGCAGTCCTTGATCAGACACTAGCTGGCCCAGTAGATGTCTTCGTTCGCCTAAGGGTTGGTCGATCAGGACTTTCCCGTCCGCATACAGCAGGTCATAAGCCACCAGTGCAACTGGCACCGCCTCAAGCAACTGGCTCCCGACGTTCTTCCGGCCCAACCTCTTTTGCAGCTCACTAAAAGGAAGTATCACTTCACCGTTCGCCGGAATGATTTCTCCATCTATGATGACACCGGTCGCCAGCGATCGAAGCGGCTCAATCAACTCAGGAAAGCGATGCGTGATTTCATCCATGGTCCGCGAGTAAATAGCCACTCTGCCCGACTCAACATGTGCCTGCGCACGAATCCCGTCAAACTTGTCTTCAACTAAAAACTCTTCGGGCATGGTCCTGGCGACATCAGTTAGATCTGCCGCCGGTGTTGCCAACATGAACTTGATCGGATGAAAGAGCCGCATGCTCACATCACGCAGATCACCAACTCTTGCGCGGGTCGCCGTCTCACCAATATCGCCCAGCAACATATTGGCGTAAGCAACATCCGCTAACGGCTGGCCAAACACACGAGCAATTGCATCTTCAACCAGACCTTCTCTTAGACCAATCCGCAGATCTCCAGACAACAACTTGACAAGGTACTTCGCTTCAAGCGGTGACGCCTTGTGCAATACCGCTGCAAGCAACGCTGTCTTATTTTTTATGCCGCGGGTTTCACTCAGTCGCGTAATCAGCGACTCAGTTTCCGCAAGCGTAATGGTAGGCTGAAAAGTACGCTTCGCCTCTTTAATGATCTCAGCAGCGAGATCGCCTGGATCACCCAAACGAACCCAACGAGGGTAAAGATCTTCCGGACTAAAACCTGTGGCTCCACTCAGAGCCGCACTGATAATGCTTCCACCGACATTTGTCGTACGAGCATCTGCTAGTGCAAACTGATGGCCAGCGAAGTATCGAGCAGCACGAGTCAGGTCAGGATCCGAAAGGGTGTCAAGATAGCCGCCGAGTATCGCTGCTTTCTCGAGTTTTTTCGGCGTTGCGGCAACAGCCTCAGCGCATTCAGCAAACTCCTGCAGCATCCCGGTAGAGGTGACGGTCCAGTTGTTTGTTTCGTCATCCATTGCAACAATTCTAAGTGATCCAAGCCAAGTCTCTTAAATGGCCCCTCGTGCTCTTCTTGTTTCACTCATGACGCGCTACAATTCGCTGTCACCAACGAAGCCCGACTCTTTCCGGCATTCCCACCGGCGAGGTTTATAGCGTTCGCAATCTTACAGGAAGGTGAAAGAGAGCCGTGTTCGCACTTATTCTCGAAGGCATCGGCAGTGCCGAGTTACTTTTCATCCTTGTGATCGCGTTAATTTTCTTCGGCCCCCGAAAACTCCCGCAACTGGCCCGTTCGATGGGTAAGGGTCTCGCAGAGTTTCGCAAAGCCTCAGATGACTTTAAGCGGACCTGGGAACGTGAAGTGGCTTTGGAGACCGAAAGAGTAGACGACAACACGATGCTCGCGGCCGAGCAGCAGTCAGCGTACGAAGCCCCGGAGAGCTTTAGCCAACCAGCGCTTGAAACGCCAGACTCTGAGCTCGTAGTCGCGCGTCAGGATACTTCCGACACGACCTGGGAAACACCACCCGAACCAGTGGAGGTTCCAGCCGAAGCCGCTCGCGCCGATGCCACGCAAGCGGAACCGCTACCAACGAGAAAACAAGAATGGCTTTAATTTAATCCGATGTCTGCATTTCTACGAGCGCTATCCACAAACAGAGAAAGCGAAGAAGAACTCGGCGGTCAGATGTCCTTCCTGGAACATCTCGACGAGTTACGTCGCCGCTTGATTCGATCCTTCATCTTTATCTTCTTAGCTACCGCCATCTGCTGGTTCGTGTCCAAACCGATCTATGCTTTTCTCGCAGCACCGGTTGAACGCGCATTGGCAGACGCGCAGCGGAGACAGGTCCCTATTGCAGGTCAAACTGGAACGGAAATGATTTCGGCTTTGACTACACTGAAGGAAAATGACTCCGGAAGATACGTCTTCGCTGAAGAAACAAAACTCGGAACCAGTTTAATTCCCGCTGGCGCCTCAGTTACCGCTCGTGTTGTGAAAGACGCGGAAGGCAAACTGGCACTATATACTGACGAACCACTGTTTGCCGGTAACACCGTGATACCCAAAGGCGTACGTTTACCGACGGAACTGGGCACGGCAACCGAGTCGTATTCCGGTATCAACGACAAGCTCATTGTAACTACGGCGCTCGAACCGTTCTCTCTATACATTAAGGTTTCACTGTATGCCGCAGTCTGCGTGTCGGTACCGTTTCTACTGCTTCAAATCTGGGGGTTTGTGTCACCCGGACTCTACCCGCACGAACGCGCCTACGTGACCCCATTCATTACTTTGTCGTCCATTTCATTTGTACTCGGCGCCGCGTTCGCCTATTACGTGCTTTTTCCGCCGGCCGCCAAATACTTACTGGGCCTGGGTGAGGATTTTCGACTTTTGTTGAAGGCGAATGACTACTTCGATTTCATCATTCTCATCATGCTGGGCATGGGAGTCGTGTTTCAGATGCCTGCAGTAACGTATGTTTTGGCGCGCATTGGCCTCGTTTCCGCAGGGTTGATGGTCAAGATTTGGAAAACTGCGCTAATCGTCATCCTGATCAGCGCCGCCGTCCTATCGCCAACGGCGGATATTGTAAATATGCTGCTTTTTGCGGCCCCGATGATGGTGCTTTACATAATATCTATCCTGGTCGCATGGATTTTCAACAAACCTCGAACGACGACTTAAACGTTCAAATCACACACGGTTTTGGCCGCTTTTTAGGCAACTGGCCTAACCGCCACCGCATCTTGACTGTGTTCTCAGCAGGATCTTAGAATCCAAGGTCTTCAAAGGTAGCCGGCAGCAGTCCGTATCGCACGATCGTACATTCACAGGAGTTATTTGATGTCTTACCAGAAATTAGCCCTTCGTCTGGCCCTCATCTCGACCTTGTTTTTCAATGCCAGTCCGCGGGTGTTGACACAGGATCAGCAGGATCCAAGCAACAAACCCCGCAATGTAAAACCCGAGCTGAAGAAAGCTTATAAAGACTGGCTCGACAAAGACGTCACTTACATCATTACCGATGAAGAGCGTAAGGCGTTCAAGAAACTGGCCACGGACGACGAGCGCGAACGCTTTATCGAAGAATTCTGGCGTCGCCGCGATCCAGATCCCGATACGGACGAGAACGAGTTCAAAGAGGAATACTATGAACGGATCGCCTATGCCAACGAGCACTTCGCTTCCGGCATACCGGGGTGGAAGACAGATCGTGGCCGGATCTGGATCATGTACGGCAAGCCCCACGAGCGCGAAACGCACCCGATGGGAGGTTCTTATGAGCGTCCTTCATGGGAAGGCGGCGGATCAACCACGACCTATCCGTTTGAAATCTGGTTTTATCGCTACCTTCCGGGAGTAGGTTCGGGAATCGAAATCGAATTTGTTGACCCAACAGGCAGCGGCGAGTATCGCATCGCGAGAAATCCCAACGAAAAAGACGCGCTCTTAATGGTGCCAGGCGCCGGCCTCACGTTGTCAGAGCAACTGGGATTGTCGACCAAAGCCGATCGCGTCGCCGGCATCGGTGGCATCGGTAACGCCAATTATCAACGCGAGCAGGACAGCCCGTTCTCACGCTTGCAGTTGCTGGCGGACCTCAACCGTCCACCACAGGTGAAATTCAACGATCTAGCGACTGCGGTCAACACCGGCGTCGTCGAAGAGAATCCACTCAACTTCGATCTGAGAATCGATTTCTTCCGCCAGTCGGATGAAAGAGTGATTACGGCGTTTACCATTCAAGCAGAAAACAAGGACCTGGTTTTCTCCGACAGTGGCGGCCTCCAGCAAGCGCGCATCAACATCTTCGCGCGCATCACGTCAGTCGCCGGCCGTCGCGTAGGCATCTTCGAAGATCCGGTAATCACGACAGCTACAGCACAAGAGCTCACCGAAGCGCGAGACAAAAAGTCTGCATATCAGAAAGCAGTTCCGTTAGCCCCGGGAACCTACAAGGTCGACGTGATCGTGCGCGACGTGACTTCGGGTGCGACCGGTTTGAAGCAACTCGGCTTCACCGTCCCCAAATACGATCAGGAAAAACTTTCCACGTCCACGCTGATTCTCGCAGCTAAGCTCGAAAGTCTTGCCGATCAACCTGCGGTAGGACAGTTTGTAATCGGCACAACGAAGGTCATTCCCAACGTCGCGGGCGTTTACAAGCGCGGCCAACCAGTCGGCGTGTATCTCCAGGTTTACAACGCCGGTATTGATCAAACCACGTTGCGACCGTCAGTCGACGTCGAATATGCCCTGTCCAAAGACGGTAAAGAGTTAGGTAAACAGGCTGAAGACTGGCGCGGCATGAGCGACTCAGGTCAACGACTGACGCTCGCCCGGTTGATCGATACGCGCAACCTCGGCCCCGGCGACTACGAGGTCGCGATCAGGATTCGCGATCGAGTAAGCGGACAATCGCTATCACCATCGCAGAAGTTCACCGTTACGCAGTAGTAGCTACTTAGCTGTCTCCCCGTCAGTGGTCCCGCTTTGGTCATCACACACCAAAGCGGCGGCAACCGCCGCCACTCCAAGGAGACGCCCACATGCTGCGATCGCTCTTAACTGCTCTTCTCCTCGTTTCACTTTCAACCTTTTCCACTCCTGCTCAGCAAACCAAACGCAATCCCGAAGAACAGCCACGCAAAGTAAAGCGCGAGATCAAGAAGGCGTATGTCGATTGGATCACCGACGTCGATCCGATTCTCACTCAATCCGAGCGCGACGCCTGGAAAAAACTCGCAACGGACGAGGAGCGGGAAAAATTCATCGAGGACTTCTGGCATAGCCGCGATCCCGATCCAGATACAGAAGAGAACGAATTCAAGGAAGAATTCTTCGAGCGCGTCGCCTACGCCAACGAGCACTTCTCCTCCGGTAAACCGGGACGTATGACAGATCGCGGGCGGATATACATCAAGTTTGGCAAGCCTGACGAGATCCAATCACATCCCGCTGGCGGTTTTTATCAACGTTCTCCAAACGAAGGCGGTGGATCTACTTCAACCTACCCGTTTGAAAAGTGGTTTTATCGTTACCTTCCGAACGTCGAGAGTGGCGTCGAGCTCGAATTCGTAGATCCGACCGGCTCAGGCGAGTATCGCCTGGCGAGAAATCCGAATGAGAAGGATGCGTTGATTCACATTCCCGGCGCAGGTCCCACGTTCGATGAGATGATCGGCCGCGAGACGCGCGCCGACCGAATCGCAGGTCTTAGCGGTTTCGGACGCGCCAATTGCACAAGAACACAAGATTGTCCGTTCGACGTGCTGAACCTGTTCTATGGAATTCAGCGTGATCAACCGTTCCAGCGAAACTTCCTCGGCACTTCAACCAACACTCCCGTCGTCGACGACAATTCGATCAACTTCGAAACTCAAATCAACTTCTTCCGGCAATCTGATAATCGTGTGCTCGCAGTGCTCGCGGTCCAAACCGACAACGATCAACTGCAATTCACGGATAGGGGTGGTGTGCAAACTGCGCGCTTGAATATCTTCGGCAACGTAACGTCTGTCGCCAATCGACGCGTGGGAAAATTTGAAGACTCAATGACCACCACCGCCACGACAGAAGAGCTCAGCACCACGCGCATGCACAAGTCAGCTTACGCCCGCGCTTTCATACTCAATCCGGGCCGCTATCGAGTGGACGTGTTCGTCCGCGACATCCAATCCGGCGCCGCGGGCATGAGGAAAGTCGGATTTGTAGCGCCGGAATTCCCTGCGGATCGCCTTTCGGCTTCAAGCGTTGTTCTCGCAGCGAAGCTGGAAAACATGGAAGCCGGCGCCGCCATTGACCCATTTGTCATTGGGACAACGAAAGTCGTGCCAAATCTCTCCGGCACGTACAAGCGCGGTCAACCAGTCGGCGTTTACCTGCAAATCTACAACGCCGCCACTGACCAAACCACGCTACGGCCTGCCGCCGACGCAGAGTATGTGCTGCTAAAAAACGGAAGAGAATTAAGCAGGCAGCTCGAAGACTGGCGACAGATCAACGATGCCGGGCAACGACTGACGCTCACGCGTTTAATCGATACCCGCAACCTTGGACCAGGCGAGTATCAGATTCAGGTACGCATTCGCGATCACGTTTCCGGGCAAACAATCGCACCCGCTGCGACTTTTACGATCGCGCCATAGTCATCGCTTCGCGAATGAACTGTTCGACCTGATTCAGATACTGCTCGCCGGCTGCACCAAACACAACGTGACCGGCGCCAGGAATAATCAATAACTTTTTCGGCTCGTTTGCAGACGCAAAAAGCAGGTGCGCCTCCGCTGTCGGAATCGTCCCATCCGGATCACCGTGAGCGATTAGAATGGGTGAGGCTACGCTGGCCAGCTTGCGAGCTGATTCGAAACGATTCTTGCCAAGAAAGTGAAGGAACTGCGGCAACCATGGCAGAGCGGCAGTGGCAACAGAGCTCGCGGAGCTGAATCCAGCCTCAAGCACCACAGCCCCAAACTGTCCACGTGAAGCAACATCAGCAACTACCGCTGTCCCCAGCGAGTGCCCATAAAGAACAACCCGTTCCGGACGCGCCTTCTTCTGGTTCATGACAAACGCTACCGCCGCATCGCCATCCGCATAAAGCTCGGATTCAGCAGACGCAACTCCATCACTTGCACCATAGCCACGATAGTCGAAAAGCAAAACGTCGAATCCCTGTTTTGCAAATCGCTGGCCCAACCAGCTTACGTTTCTGATGTTGCCGCCGTTGCCGTGAAAGAAAATGAGGGTAGCGATTTCAGGACCTGATTGACTTTCGAAGAACCAGCCGTTTAGACGAGTCCCATCCGCGGAGTTGAACCAAACGTTCTCTGCGCCTTCGGGAATCAACTGCCTCTGAGCCGCAGTCATGCGATCGGGACGGAACGTCATCAACGATTCCAGCCATCGCAGTCCGTACACAAAGCCTGCGCATCCCAGAGTCACCGCGACCGCCGCTCCAATTATTCGTTCACGGGTGAAAAGCGTGCGATTCGACAGAAAACGTCGTTCAACGAACATGGTGAATACTACGTGGGAGAGCACCTCGCAGGTTCCGCCAGATGAGACCGGGAGCCTCAAATGCTAAGATTGATTCCGCATGGAAAAAGCGGTTCAGTTAACCGGGCTTACACAGCCGGAATTAATATCGTTCGTCGAAACATTGGGCGAACCGGCCTATCGTGGCCGCCAGCTCTTCGCGGCGCTCCAACACCGTCGTTTGCGCAGTTTTGACGACATTACAGACCTTCCAAAGGAGTTAAGAACGCGACTGAATCAGGTCGCCCGGTCCGCAACTCTTAAAATCGAATCGCAGTACGCTTCCACCGATGGCACCCGTCGCTACTTGATGAAGACCCACGACGGTCTGCCGGTCGAAACCGTTTTCATCCCCGAAGAACGCCGGGACACGATCTGTTTCTCGTCGCAATCAGGTTGTCCGCTGCAATGCACTTTCTGCCTAACGGCCCAACTCGGTCTTTTGCGTTCTTTGACCGCCGGCGAGATCGTCGAACAGATCCAGATCGCTTTGAACGATGCTTATGGAACCGGCGTCAAACCACCGCGCGGCACGAACCTCGTCGCAATGGGAGCAGGTGAGCCACTGCTCAACCTCGACGAGCTTTTGAAAGCGTTGCGCGTAATGGCCGATCCTGAGGGTCTGTACATCGTTCCGAATCGCGTGACCGTTTCGACCGCCGGAGTGGTACCACGCATTTTAGAACTGGCCACGACCTCGGACCGGCCGCACTTGGCGATCTCACTTGCCGCGCCCACTGACGAACTGCGCAACGAACTCATGCCAATCAACAAACGCTGGCCACTGGAAGAACTTCTCAGTGCCTGCAAGACATTTGAAAAAACATTGAAGCCCGGTGAGTTGCTCACTTTTGAATACGTGATGCTCGACGGCGTCAACGATTCTGACGAGCAGGCGCGCCAACTCGCCAATCTGCTCAATCGCCACAGCATCAAAGCAAAAGTGAACCTGATTCCGCACAATCCAGCGGACCCGCTTCCCTATCAACCGTCAAGCGACGAAACCGTGCAGCGTTTCAAAGCAATCCTCGAGTCGAAAGGAATCCACGCCTACGTGCGGCGACCGCGCGGGCGCGATATTTTTGCCGCGTGCGGGCAACTGGCGGCGCGACAAGGCACACTTAGTAATCGCATTCAAACCACTTTGGCCGGAGCTAATAACTAATGATCAAACATTCTCGGATACTTGCGTTAATCGTTCTTCTTTTAATCCCCGCGACGCTCTACTCAAAACCGGCGCCGCAGAATTCGTCGGACATAAACATCAGCGGTGCAGTAGCTCCGGAAAAGATCAAGAAAGGCCGCAGCGTGCGCGCCACCGTAACGATGGACATTCCGCACGGGCTTCACGTGCAGTCCAGCAAACCGCTGGATAAGTTTCTCGTCGCCACAAAGCTTGACGTCGAAACACCGTCGGGCATGAGCGTTGGTCCGATTTCCTACCCACGCCCGCTGATGCGGAAACTGAAATTTTCGAAAGGCAACGTGGCGGTTTACGAAGGCAAAGCGATGATTCGTTTCAACGTCACCGTGCCGGCCAACTATTCCGGCGGATCCGGAGAGATAAAAGGCAAGCTTCGCTTTCAGGCGTGCAACGACGAGTCTTGTTTTCCGCCCGTAACGCGCGAAGTCAAGATGTGGCTCAACGTGGAGTGAGGTTATTTTCTTCCCACGACAGCCATCAGCCGTCCAACTTTTCCGTGCAGGCTCTTTTCTTTCCGGTATGAAAAGAAAAGATCCGTGCGACACATCGTGCAAATCGGAGCGGTGTGAATTCGCTCCGGCAACACTCCGGCTGACTGTAATTGATCATGATTGGCCTTGAGTAGATCGACCCTCGCATGACCAGGACGCGTTTCGGTGAATAGCTTTTCGCCGTCGAGAAATTGCTCGGTAAAAGCGTCGATCACCTCGCTGCCGACTTCATAACAACACGGACCAGCCGAAGCACCAATCGCGATGCGTAAGTTTTCCGGCCTCGCATCGTATTCCTTTGCCAGACGCTCAACGCCCACAACCACCGCGCCTGCAAGCGTGCCGCGCCAACCGGCGTGTACCGCTGCAAACGCACCACTCACCGGATCGCCGAGCAGAATCGGCACGCAGTCGGCAGTCTTAACCGCTGCCAGCACTCCTTCAGCATTGCTAACAATCACATCGCAGAAGATCGTTTCGCCGAGCTGGTTCTCGGCGGGCTTCGCCTCATCTGCGGTTTGGACCACGCGCACGTCGGCGCCGTGCACTTGCCAACAGCCCGCCAGTTCCCAGTGACCCGGAAAAAGCTTGAGAAAGCGGCGACGATTCTCCAGAATGTTCTCGGCCGCGTCTTCGTTGAAACCGGCGAGACTGAGCGCATTCGCAGGCATTTCGCTGACGCCGCCCATACGCGTCGAGAAGCCGTTTACAAAGCCGTCTTGTTCGAGTGCGGCGCAAACGAGCGCGCGTACCCCGTCGCTGTCGCGCCAATAAAATCCTGCTTCGGTTATTTGGTCGTCGCTGGTGATTGTTGCCATTGGTATAGACATTATCGAAGTTGCGCGGATTCGCGAAGTGCTCTTGCGCACGCCGCGGTTTGCCGAGCGTGTTTTCACGCAAGCCGAGCGCGAGTACTGCGATGCGCGCGGCGCCGTGGCTGCACAGCATTATGCAGCGCGCTTCGCGGCAAAAGAAGCGGCGCTGAAAGCATTGCAAACTGGCTGGCGTGGAGGAATTAGCTGGCAAGACGTGGAAGTCGCAACCCGCGAGAGCGGCGCACCTTACCTAATCTTCAGTGGGCATGTGCTGACGCTTTTTAAGGAGTTTCGAGCGACTGCAACTCATCTATCAATCTCACACACGAGCGAGCACGCGATTGCACAAGTAGTATTAGAACGCTGATTAACGCAGATCGTTGACCAATGATCGCCGGCCGCTTGGATCGACATTGACTCGCGTACGACCAGGAGCAGGAACAAACAGGTCGCGAGTACTGCTCCTGCTTACAGCTACCTGCTCGCTGGCCGATTCACTCTCTTCCGCAAACGGCGGACTGGTCTGAACCGGAAGGTTCCCATGGAGGTAGCACTCGAGGTTTGGCGACAATCGATCGGTAACCGCTATCAACTCGCGCACCGGACACGTCACTGTC
>JAICQI010000251.1 GCA_025937955.1 Pyrinomonadaceae bacterium | reverse complement strand
TCTGCTCAGATCTGCTTTTATCCGCCGCTTCCTGCTTTGGCATTTGGCATACGCAGTGCTGTGCGACTGAATTCTGGAATTGTGACTGGGAGTAATACACTAGAGGTCTGATGACGGGCCAGATTGCAATCGTTCTCGCACTGTTGGTTGTCGCTCTCCTTCTGTTTAGCTTTGAGCGGATACCCATTGAAGTCGTCTCTATTCTTTTAGTGATGGCGTTGGTCATCACCAATACATTAACTGCCGGTGAAGCATTCGCAGGATTTGGCAACGACATCGTGATAACGATCGCGGGTCTCTTCATCCTGACCGGAGGACTTGCCAAGACTGGCGTAATCGATCTGGTAGGACGTCGCTTGCACCGCACCGCAGGCGACAGTGAGTTTCGCATTGTCATGCTGATCATGTTTGCCGCTGCCTTATGCGCGGCCGTGATGAAGAACACGACTACCACTGCAATGTTTCTTCCGGTCGTGTTAGGCATTGCCGCAAGGAGAAACATCAGTCCTTCAAAACTACTGATGCCGCTCGCCTTTGGCGCAATCCTCGGCGGCACGTGCACGTTGATCGGGACATCGACCAACCTTGCCGTAAGCGGCGCTCTCCCGCGTTACGGAATCCAGCCATTCACAATGTTCGAGCTGACCAGGGTTGGTGTCGTTATCGTCGCAGTAGGAATGTTCTATATGTTGTTGGTCGGTATTCGCCTGCTACCGAAAAAAACGCCGGCTGAATCTCTTACCGAGCAATATCATGTCAGGCAATACATGACGGAAGTCATAGTGCTGGACGACTCACCGTTGATTGATAAATCCCTGGCTGAGGCTCGCATCGGCGACGAACTCGATTTGACAGTTTTGGGAATCTTGAGAGGTGAGGAGCGCAGAATAGCGCCCAACCCACGGGAGCAGATCAAGGCGAACGATTTACTACTGGTCCAGGGCCGTGTCGAGGATATCCTGAAAGTGAAGGGTGAAGCCGGTATTGAGATTAAGGCCGACTTTGAGTTGAACGATTCTGTTTTGGAGAGTAAAGAGACAGAACTCTTCGAAGCGATGGTACCGCGGGGTTCCGACTTTATAGGCAGGACATTGAAACGCCTCGACCTGCGTAAGCGGTACGGCGTTGTTGTTTTAGCCATTGACCGCCATGGAGTGGACCTGCTTTCGAAGATCAGCAGGGTACGAATGCGGTTTGGCGATGTCCTCTTAATGCAGGCAAATCGCGATCACGTTGAACGTCTCGCCGCCGATGGTCAGGTATTGCTTTTGGAAGAGATTTCTGAGAAGCGGGCCCGACCGGAAAAAAGAAAATGGGCGCTGCTGGCTTTCGGCGTTTTTCTTTTCTTTTCACTCACGCATCTCGTTCCGTTGCCGATCGCTGTTCTGCTTGGAGTGATGATACTGCTTGCGAGTCAATCTGTGCGCATGTCGGAGGTTTATGAAATTATCGATTGGCGGCTGCTGATTCTGATTGCGTGCATGATCAGTTTTGGATTAGCGATGGAAAGGACTCGCGCCGATCAATACCTCGCCGATTTGATTGTGAAGGGCACAGGTCAGTATGGACCAATTGCCGTACTGGCCGGATTCTTTGTCATGACGGTTGCTCTTACACAGCCAATGTCAAACCAGGCGGCAGCCCTGGTCATGCTGCCAATAGCAGTGAAGACTGCTGCCTCACTGGGATTAAACCCGAGAACGTTTGCGATTACCGTTACCTACGCGGCGTCGTGCTCGTTTCTAACGCCGCTTGAGCCCGCCTGCGTCCTTGTTTACACGCCGGGACGTTATCGCTTTTTAGACTTCGTGAAAGTTGGTGCGCTGTTAACAGTCGCAGTATTTGCGATTGTCATCTGGTTGGTGCCCCGCTTCTGGCCACTACAGCCGTGAGGCGCCTGGCACTAATCTTGCCCAGAGCCTCTCGCACGTGCAAAGTGTTTCAAACGAGTGCACGGCTGCGAAATCCTATGAGCGCTCTTGTTCCAAAAGTCACACGCGAACTTACCAAAATGAGGCGAACGTTGCGCGAGACGTTCGGTCTCGACAAACTCCGCCCCGGCCAGGCTGAAGTCATGCGTTCTGTGCTCGAGGGCAGGGCGCATGAAGTTGCGTCGTTTTAAGCAATGGTTGATTTGATCCAGTGGCCGGCTATGGTGATCACCGTCATTGCCGCCTGGATGGTTGGCTCGCAGCGAAAGTTCAAACGCAACTGGGGATTCTGGCTATTCCTGTTCAGCAACGTCCTCTGGATCGTCTGGGGTTGGCACGACGGCGCCTACGCCCTCATCGTCCTCCAACTCTGCCTCGCCTTCCTAAACATCCGCGGCGCACTGAAGAACCGCACCTCGGAATCGAAACCCTCCTCCTGAATTTAAAATTTATGAGTCAACTGTAGGGGCGGCCCTCCGTGGCCGCCCCAGTCTTCGACTTCGTACGCTGGGGTGGCCACGGAGGGCCACCCCTACAGTTGCACCTCTAAGTTTTCTGACTTTTAAAGCAAAGTCTCGCGACAACAACGGTGCATAATGTCTTCATACCACTACGAACCAGGGGAGGGAATCATGCAATTGAAACTAAATCCGCTTTCTGAACAAACCATAGTTATCACGGGTGCTACGAGCGGCATCGGACTCTGTACTGCGCGCATGGCGGCGAGCCGCGGCGCGAATGTTGTTGGCCGTCGCACGGAATGAAGGATGGATATAGAAACTTTACGCAATCTCTGTCGAACACTTCCAGCGGTCACTGAAGACGTCAAGTGGGGCCATGACCTGTGCTTCTCCGTGGCCGGCAAGATGTTTTGCGTCGCCGCGCTGGAGGGACCACTGACAGTCTCGTTCAAGGTGCGTGACGAGGAGTTCGACGAACTGTCGAGCTCGCCGGGCATGCGGCCGGCTCCATACGTTGCGCGCTATAAATGGGTACTTGTCGAGGACGTCAACAAACTCAGCCGCAAGCAGTGGGAGCACTATGTCAGGCAATCGTATGACCTGATCAGAGCCAAACTACCGAAGAAATTAGCAAAGCAGCACGGGCTCGCCTAGAGTTGAAATTCTGTCCCATTTCTGAAACAGCTTCGTGAAACAGAGTTGGCACTTTGAGATCAGGAGGCTGTTTTTATGAGTCAATCGGCGAGGCGTCTAAGCGCATCGAAGAGTTGCAACAGAAAACCGGTCGGGGGATAGATCGATAACAGCTCGGGGAGACTGCTGGCTTCCTTAAGTCAGCAGTTTCTTTTAATGAAGTCGCGGCATTCACTTTGCACTTGGTCCTATTAGAAGCAAAAGTTGTACTTATAACGAACAAGCGGGCGGGAGTGTGTCGAATTCGATACGGAAAATACTTCGTGAAAATGGGCTTTCTATAGTTCTTGGTCTATTGTTCTTTCCTTCCCTCGCCGGCCAGGTTGCGGCCGGGATGTATCAATATAACGAAGAACAGCTGCAGCACGGTCAACCGGCTGTAGGTTTTTTTGACTACGTCACAAGTTCTCACTTCCTTGAAGCTACCATGGAAAACTGGGAAAGTGAGTTTCTACAAATGTTCGCATTTGTAGTGTTGACTGCGTGCTTGTTTCAGAAGGGCTCCGCTGAATCAAAGAAGCCTGACGAAGAAGAACCCGTTGATCGAGATCCACGCAAATCGCGCAGTAAGAAAGATGCACCCTGGCCCGTCAGGCAGGGTGGTCTAATTCTCACGCTCTATGAATACTCGCTATCGCTGGCACTCCTTTTACTGTTCGTGATGTCATTTACGCTGCACGCCGTCGGCGGCGCGGAGGAGTACAATCAGAGCCAAAGAGAACACGGTAGCACTGAAGTAGTTTCGACGCTCGAGTACATGGGAACGGCGCGCTTTTGGTTTGAGTCGTTTCAGAACTGGCAGAGCGAGTTTCTCTCGGTAGGCGCGATGGTGGTCCTGTCGGTCTTCCTGCGACAACGAGGCTCGCCGGAATCGAAACCAGTCGACAGTCCTCACAGCGAAACGGGTGCAGAGTAAGTGGTTTACACCGGGCGCCGCTGTATTGCAGTGCGGAACGAAAGCACCAGGGACACGACGCACACGCTCCACAGCAAAAACTTAACAACTACGACTATCAGACGTGCCGGATATCCAGATGCCCTTTGTGAATACGAATCACGACCAGGTTCAGCTCGCGATCGCGAACGATTTCTTCTGGTTCATCCTTGAGGGGTTGGCAAATTTATTGGATCGCCCTTACGGTGAGGTCATTGTTCTTAGTTCTGCTCCCGTCGCAGCGCCCAGGTCATGGCTAAACACGCAACAAAGATACAGGCCAATACAACTCCTAAGTATCCCCACATCCGTAGCGAAGCAGTTCCGGCCAGAGCCAATTTTAGCGCCTCAACAAAATAGTAGGTTGGAATGAAACGCATCGCTGTTTCCAGCATTGCCGGCGCACCGGGAATAGTGAAACTCGGTGCCATA
The DNA here is from genome assembly GCA_025937955.1 of Pyrinomonadaceae bacterium. GTDB lineage: Bacteria > Acidobacteriota > Blastocatellia > Pyrinomonadales > Pyrinomonadaceae > PSRF01. Next base: position 3,429 of record JAICQI010000251.1, on the reverse strand, counting down.
AGCAAAAGCAGAACGAGACTCGCCCATGTGTTCACCTGCATGGTGGTTTGAAAGAGACTTCCCATCAGCAGACCAATGGCCACAACCAGGAGCAATCCAAACAGGATCGTCAGCATCGTCAGCGGCCAGTTGGCAATCATCTGACGATTGAGAGCCAATAACACTGCCGCAATCACCGCGCTATAAACGACACCTGTCAAACCCTTGCCTGCAATTACTTCCATAAGCTTTGCCGGCGAGGTTATCAGGAAATCCATGGTGCGCTTTTCTTTCTCTTCTACCAGCAGCAATGGCACTACAAACGCCCCGGTCATGCCGAAGGTAAGCAACAGCAGTAAAGGGAGCAGCATCTGGCTGAGGTTAAACTTGCTATCGGGAGAGTCGGCCTCATCGTAAACATTGATCCAGTTTAATTCTGCCGGCGGTGGCCGTTGAACCAGAGAATCCACGAGCCGTTCCACCAGGCGTCTGAAAGCGGGTTCCTCGATATTCTTCTTGTTGTTAACGTAGACGGTAAGTTTCGGCTGCTTACCCGCGGCTACGTCCGCATCGAAGTTGGCTGGGACCACCAAGGCACCGGAGGCTTTGATCTTTTCTACTTCGGCGCGCGCAGTTGCCGCGGAATCCACGTCTACTAGCTTAACCTGTGGAGCTGCGCGTAACTGCGACACCATGGTTGAACGGTCTGGGTCATGGACCACAATGGTCACGTTGTTAAGACGATCTATGCCAGGGAGCATCAGGCGAAGGAGAAGCGCGATTGACAATGGTGTCAGCAAGGCAACAAGGAGGTAACGATTTCTTATCGCGTCGATAAGATCTTTCTGTGCGATCGCAGCAATAACTCGCCAGCTCATTCAGACAACCTCCTTCCGGCTATCTGAATAAATACTTCTTCGAGTGTCGCCTCCGTGGAGTGCAACGTTCTCAGACGTCCGGCACTTACCAACTCTTCCAACTGCTTGCCGGCGGCCTCGTCATCCAAAGCGATGGTCAGAGCCTCACCGGTATCGAGCGTTGCTTTCAGAGACTTCTCACCGTGGGCCAGCTTGAGATTGTCGGGTGTGTCGAGGGCGACAATGCGTCCTTCACTGAGAAAGGCCACGCGCCGGCAAAGCTCATCTGCCTCTTCCATGTAGTGAGTGGTTAGAAAGATAGTTACACCCTGAGTCGAGAGTTGAACCACCAGACGACGAATCTCGCGCGCTACTACCGGATCCAATCCCCTGGTCGGTTCGTCAAGGAAAATTATTTGCGGGCGATGAAGGAGTGCGCGAGCGATGAGCAGCCGTTGCTTCATGCCATTCGAATAATGGCGAACGTTGTCGTTGGCTCTTTCGAACATGCCGACTTGATGAAGCGTCTCGTCGATTCGTGCGGGATTGGCGCCGTAGAGTCGCGCTGCAAAAGCCAGGTTCTCTCTACCGGACATACGTTCGTAGAGGTTTTGATTTTCCGAAACGACACCCACGAGGGGCTTGAGGCGTCCCTGTTCAGTCGTAACATCACAACCAGCGACTCGGGCGACGCCCGCGGTGGGTCGCAGTTGGCCGCTGAGCATTCGAATCGTAGTCGTTTTGCCCGCGCCGTTATGGCCCAGGAAACCGAACACCTCGCCTGCTTCTACCGTGAAGGAGATCCTGTCCACGGCTCGCAGGTCGTTGAAAGTGCGCGATAGTCCGTCAACCTCGATGGAGTTCATCGTTTTAGTCCCAAGCTCGCGGCACAACGGTGCGACGAGTTTGGCGTACTAGTACGCAAACGGACAAACTAGGTTGCACTTTCTTCGATTTGAGTTCTCGAGGCCCGTGCGGCACGAACCAATCCGACTCCGAGAGTCAATACCGCCGACGCTAAAAAGACGGCTCCGATGTATGCAAGGTTGATTAAGCCATTCGGCTCTCTTGCTTGAGGTGAGACGACTGAAAGAAAGAAAGCGGCCGGGATCAGAATAGCTGCGATGGGAGCACCGAGTCGCGCGAGCCACTTCCAGAATGGACTAAGGATGGCCTCGTCGACATATCGAAGCATGACTAATGACAGGACCAGATAAACGCCTGCATGCGCATGGCCGGCGCGGAAGAGATCCTGGCGCAGCGGATTGTCAACGTAGCCTGGCTCATTTGATGTAAGGAATTTCAGGAGGGATATCCCACCGAACATCACGGTTGGTAGAACGATAAGTAGAACTCCAGCGAGCATTCGTGATTCACGTGACATAAATTCCTCCTTTTAGACCAACCAGGACTCACCAGCGCCAAACTAGTTTACGAGGCGGCTAATTCGAAAGCGGTACGCAAACGAACGAAGCAAAGATGCGCGCTCACTTGCGTGATTTTGCACTAGAATACTGGAATGCGAAGACTTATCGGTTTAGCACTGGTAATCTTACTTATTACGTCGGGAGCACAGGCCCAACGGTACACTACTTCGGACGGCCGGCTGCGAGTAGCCCTGGCGAAGCAACCGTTTTCTCCTACCGGAATTTCAGCCGGCCCCAACACAATGGCTAACGGCGGAATCCAGCAAATTCTCGAAGGGATGGGCGTGATACTTCGCACAAACGAAGCAGCGCTCACTGCCGACGAAACAACCGAGTATGGCGGCTGGAAACGGTTGGGAATGGCGTTGGGCCATTTCGCCGACATCGTGGAAAACAACGAGCGAGAGGGATACTTCACTGTCGGCCTGCTCGCGACCTGCCCCTCGATGCCCGGACTGGTCGCGGGCCTGCAGCACTCGGGACCAGGGCGGAAGCCGATCAAAATCGGCATGCTGTGGCTCGATGCACACCCGGATTTCAACACGCCTGAGACCACGCGCAGCGGCTCGCTTGGAGGGATGCCCGTGGCAGTTGCAACCGGCCGAGCACTCCAACGGATGCGATTGGACGCACACCTCAATCCACCGCTTCAGGATCGCCATGTTGTAATGGGCGGCGTCCGGCTCACAGATCCGCTCGAGCAACAACTGCTCGATCGATCCTCCATCCAGCAGCTCAGCGTCGACGATCTGCGAAACATGACCCCTGCGGTTTTCGCTCAACTCGATCGTCTTAGTCGACTCACCGATAAGATCTATGTACACATCGACATGGATGTGCTTGATCCTCGTGAGGTGATGGGACACGGAAATAAGGTGCCCAACGGTCCCTCGAGCGAGCAACTGGCCAGGTTGTTTGAGACTATCTTCAGGCGCTATCCAAAGGCGTCGGCGATTGGATTTGCGACGATTCCGAGCACTGATGAAGGTGGTCTTTCTCTCGCAGCAGTGAATCGCATGATTGCAGGTGCAATTCGCGGCCTGAAAGCTCGTGAGTCCAAACGCTAAAGCTTTGCACAAAGTGAAGATGCCACGGGCTTGCCCCGTGGAGTCTCACGCTAGCCGCTACACCGATTCTGCAAACCAGCAAAACTGGATGCCACGGCC
>JAICQI010000816.1 GCA_025937955.1 Pyrinomonadaceae bacterium | reverse complement strand
AGAACACGCCGAAAGAGGAACTGCCGCTACCGGGTTTGACGTTGAGTCCCGTGGCCGTCGAAGGCGTGGCCAGCCAGTTTGATCTGAGTGTCGATGTAGTCGAGAGCGATCAGGGACTTGCTGTCACCGCGGAGTACAGCACGGACCTGTTTGAAGCTGAGACGATCCGCGCTCTGCTCAAGCGCTGGGAGATCTTGCTGGAGAGTATCGCGGCGAGGCCGCAGCAACGTCTGAGTGAGTTTTCGATCATAGATGAATCCGAGCGTCGTCAGATCGAGCGCGCCTGGAACCCCACTGCGGTTGCTTATCCGTCGCAAAGTGTCTCTGAGTTGTTTGAAGCGCAGGTGCTACGTTCGCCCGAGGCTGTCGCCATGGTTTGGGATGGCGAGAGTTTGACTTTTGCAGAGCTGAACCGGCGCGCCAATCAACTGGCGCACTACCTGAGCACCGCCGGTGTTGGACCAGAAGTTCCCGTTGCCTTGATGCTTGAACGTTCGGCGGAGATGATCGTCGCCTTACTCGCTATTCTGAAGGCAGGGGGCGCATACGTCCCACTTGATCCCTCCTATCCACAGGCGCGACTGGCTTTCATGCTCGACGATACCGGTGCGCCGTTGATCCTCACACAGGAAAGTTTGATCGGGAAGCTGCCTGAACAGCTTTGCGCGCGAATCGTGTGCATAGATCGCGATGCGGCAGCGATCGGAGCGCAACAAACCTCGAATCCGGACCACAGGGTGAGTCTCGATAACGCTGCTTACGTGATCTACACGTCGGGATCGACAGGCACACCGAAGGGCGTCGTTATTACGCACCGCTCACTATCAAATCATTGTTTCGCGGTGGGCCATGAGTATGAGTTGCAGGCTACTGATCGCGTGCTCCAGTTTGCTTCGTTGATTTTTGACGTAGCCGCTGAAGAGATCTTTCCCACTTTGCTGGCAGGCGGCGCGATCGTGCTTCAGCGCGAACGGGTTCCGGAGCCAGCGGCACTACTGCGGTTGGTCGAGCAGGAGCGCGTCACTGTTCTGAATATGTCGGCGCGATTCTGGCAAGACTGGTTGGAGGATTTAGACCGCAAAGGTGCGAGATTGCCTGAGTCCATCCGTCTCACCGTTACTGGCAGCGAGAAGGTTCTGCCTGAAGGAGTTGCGATTTGGAGCCGGTTGGCACCCCCGAACAGTGCTTTATTGAATGCATATGGAGTCAGCGAAGCCACGATCACTTCTACCTTGTATCGTCACAAGATGGACCACGTCAGTGGCGCGCAGTCTTTGCCAATTGGCCGTCCCATCGCGAACACCGAGGCTTATGTGCTCGACCGGAACCTGAACCCTGTGCCGGTTGGTCTTGCCGGCGAGTTGTATCTGGCGGGCGTAAGCCTGGCGCGTGGCTATCACGGCCGCGCTGATCTAACGGCCGAAAGATTCATTCCAAATCCGTTTAGCACCAGGCCTGGAGCACGGCTGTATCGCACGGGCGACTTAGCGCGTTACCGCGCCGATGGCAATATCGAATTTATCGGGCGCGCAGACGAGCAGATCAAGCTGCGCGGCTATCGTATCGAACTGGGTGAGATTGAGGAGGCGCTGAGCGCCGCGCCCGGTGTGAGAAGCGCCGCGGTGCTGCTGCGCGCGAGCTCATCAGGTGATCCAACTCTTGTCGCTTACGTTACGCAAAGCCCTGTTGAAGAGAACAGTGCTTCTGCCACACTCGAAACTGAGCAACTCTCCCAGTGGCGTACCGTCCACGACGACGAAGTCTTCAACGAGAACGATCTGGTCCACGATCCGACTTTCAACATCAGCGGTTGGAACAGCAGCTATACCGGTAAGCCGATCCCTGCCGAGGAGATGCGCGAATGGGTAGACGACGCGGTGGAACGCGTGCTTCTGCGACAACCAAAGCGCGTGCTTGAACTTGGATGCGGCACCGGGTTGCTCTTGTTTCGTATTGCCCCGCACTGCGAACGCTATCTGGGCACGGACTTTTCCCCCGCTGCGCTGAATTACATCCGCGAGCAGTTAGATAAACCAGGCAATGCGTTGCCCCACGTGTCGCTGTCAGAACAGAACGCGGACGACTTCACGAACATTGAGCCGGCATCGTTCGACGCGGTGATTATCAACTCCGTCGTGCAGTACTTTCCCAGCGTTGACTATCTCATGCGCGTTTTGCGCGGGGCGGTCAAGGCCGTGGCACCCGGCGGCTTCATCTTTATCGGCGATGTGCGCAGTTTGCCTTTGCTGAAAGCTCTGCACTCGTCGGTTGAGTATCAGAGAGCTGGTGCTGCGGGCACGTCTGATCAGTTGAAGCAGCGCATCGAGCGGCGCATCGAACAGGAGGAGGAGCTGGTTATCGATCCGGCTTTCTTCACTGCGCTCAAGCAGCACCTGCCGGAGATCAGCCATATCGAAGTTGAACCTAAACGAGGCCGCTTTCATAACGAGCTCACGCGATTTCGCTATCAAGTGACGCTCCGTATCGGTGATCAACGGCTCACATCGGAAGATTTATCTTGGGTCGACTGGCGTAAGGACCGTTGGGAACTGATGGAACTCCGCCGGCGACTCATAGAAAACAAGCCTGAGACGCTTGCTCTCACAAACGTCGCGAATGCCAGACTCGGCGAAGGCCTCGATCCCGAAGACCTGTACCGTCTGGCAGATAGTTTGCCGTATCAAGTCCATCTCAGTTGGGCGCGGCACAGTGAAGAGGGAAGCTTCGACGTGATCTTCACACAGCGTTCCGAAACAAGATTTCAGTTCCGGTTTAATCTCGACGCGGCGAAGTCTCTAAACGATTACGTAAACCATCCGTTGCGTGCAAAACAGGCGCGACAGTTTGGACCACAGTTGCGAAACTTT
>JAICQI010000611.1 GCA_025937955.1 Pyrinomonadaceae bacterium | reverse complement strand
TGCGACATCACGCCCGCCAGCTCCGGACGCTTGCGTGCGGCAGCGAGAAACGCCTGCACGTTCTGATCGAGAAACTCAACCGACCCGCCGCTGCGATCCTGCAGCCACAACGAAAAACCACCGGCACTGCCGAGACCGGGAATCGAGGGCGGCATGAAAGCAAACGCCATCGCCTCCGGAACCTGCGTCGCGAGCTCGCCATTGATCTTCGCGAGAATCGTTTGCGCCTGAAGCTCGTGCGACGTCCGTTCATCCCACGGCTTGAAGCTCATGAAGAAGAAGCCCTGGTAACTCGCCGAAATTCGATTCAACAAACTGAAGCCGCCGATGCCGGTGTAATACTGCACGCCTTCGGTATGGCCCAGGATGTTCTCCACCTTCTTCAATACTTCATCACTGCGCTCGAGCGAAGCTGCCGGCGGAAGTTGCACGTGCAACATGGCGTAGCCGTAGTCTTCTTCAGGCAGAAAACTCGTCGGCAGCGTCCGGCCCATGAACGCGTCACCGAGCGTGAACGCAACAATGATCACAACGCCGATCACGGCTTTGCGCAGCAGTGCATGGCTCCAGTTGAGATAGCCGTGCATCACTTTGTCGAAGCCGCGATTGAACCAGCCGAAGAAGCGACCGAGTATGCCGCGCGACTTCTTTCGCGGCTTCAACAACAACGCCGCGAGCGCAGGCGAAAGCGTCAACGCATTGAACGCGGAGATGAGCATCGAGATCGCGATGGTCATCGCAAACTGATTGTTGAGTCGTCCCTGGATGCCGCCCATGAACGCAACGGGCAGAAAAACAGCCGACAGGATCAACGCGATCGCGATTACCGGGCCGCCGACTTCCTTCATCGCCTGGATCGTCGCCTCACGCGGAGACTTTCCTTCCTCGATGTGATGCTCGACAGCCTCGACGACGATGATCGCGTCGTCAACCACCAATCCGATCGCGAGCACAAAGGCGAACAACGATAACGTGTTGATCGAGAACCCAAGCAGCGGGAAGATGGCGAACGTGCCGATCAGCGACACGGGAACCGCGATCACTGGTATCAACGTCGCACGCCAGTTTTGCAGGAAGAGAAATACGACGATGATCACGAGCACCATCGCTTCGAGCAATGTCGTGAGCGTTTCCTTAATGCCTTCGCTCACGGGAAGCGTCGTATCAAACACGACGGCGTAATCGAGATCGTTCGGGAAGCGCTCTTTCAACTCCGCCATCGTCTTTTTCAGACCTTCGGCGGTTGCAAGCGCATTTGATCCGGGCGACTGAAACACAGCGACGATCGCACCCGGTTGGCCGTTCATGCGCGAGCTCTGTTGATAATTGAGCGCGCCGAGCTCGATGCGCGCGACGTCGCTCAAACGAACCACCGAGCCGTCGTTGTCGGCGCGCACGATGATTTGACCAAACTCTTCCGGTGTTTCGAGCCGGCCTTTCGCGCGAACCGTATAAGTCTTTTCCATGCCTTCCGGCGCAGGTGCGGCGCCCACGCGGCCCGAAGGATTCACGTTACTCTGTTGCTGAACGGCGTTGACGAGATCCGGAACTCCCAAACCCAACTTCGCAAGCACGTCGGGCTTCACCCAGATGCGCATCGCATAATCGCTGGAACCAAACACCCTGACTTCGCCAACACCGGGCACGCGATACAGCACGTCGTTCACGTTGATGTTTGCGTAGTTGGCAAGGAACAGTGAGTCGTAAGTTTTGTTTGGCGAGTAAAGACAGAAGACGAGCATCGGCAGGCCGGTGGACTTTCGCGTCGTCAAGCCAAACTGGTTTACGTCAGTCGGCAGATTTGGCTGCGCCTGGGCCAGACGGTTCTGCACGTTGACCTGATCGATGTTGACGTCAGTATCGACACCGAAAGTGACCATCAACTGCTGGCTGCCATCGTTGGCGTTGACCGACTGCATGTAGAGCATGTTGTCAACGCCGTTCATCTGTTGCTCGATCGGCGTTGAGACTGACTGCTCGATCGTGATCGCGTCGGCGCCGGTGTAGTTGGTCGAGACGATGATCTGCGGCGGCAAAATCTCGGGAAACAGTGCCAGCGGTAAACCCGACATCGCGATCAGGCCACCGATGACAGTCAGGACCGCAATCACGATCGCGACGATCGGTCTATTAATAAAGAATCTCGAAATCATGAGATAAATCCGGTTTTCTATCCGCGTTTATTCCGCGGTGAATGGCGTTGGTTTGACGACCATGCCAGGCCTGACTTTGATCGTTCCCTCAGCGACGATCGTTTCGCCGGGCTTGAGACCTTCGGTTATCACCCACATCGATCCGCTCTTCTCGCCGACTTTCACAACACGAAAGCTCACCTTGTTATCTTCACCGACAACCGCCACCTGATAAGTTCCCTGCAACTCAGACACTGCCCGCTGCGGCACCATCAACGCATCCTCTTGCGTACTGGTGACCGCGCGCACTCGTCCAAACTGTCCCGGCCGCAATCCATTGTTCGGATTCGGAAAAACTCCAGCCATCCGAATCGCGCCCGTTTTCGGATCCACCTGTCGATCGGCGAAGTAAAACGTGCCTTTCTCCGGATAAGTCGTGCCGTCGGCAAGGATCAACTCCAGCTCGAGATGATCGAGACTGCCGCTCTGTTCCGCGCTGCCGAGAAACGGCTTCGTGTAGCGCAGGTAGTCCTGTTCGCTCAGCGTGAAATAAACCTTGATCGGATCGAGTGTCGAGACCGTTGTCAACGGATTGCTGGTAGTGCTTACCAGGTCGCCAACTTGTGCCTGGGCCATGCCGGCGATCCCGTCGATTGGCGAGACGATCTTCGTAAAACTCAGATTCAGGGCCGCCGTTTTCGCAGCGGCTCGAGCATTTTCGAGTTGTCCTTTCGCGGTCGCGACACCTGCATGGGCGGTCTTGATCTCAGCGCTCGCATGGGCCATCTGTGCACGCGCTGCTTCCACGCCGGCTTTCTCCGCATCGACCTGCGCTTTCGCGGCCGTGTTTGCCTGCAAAGCGTTGTCGAGATCCTGTTGCGTCACCGCTTTTTGTTCAGCCAATGGTTGGTACTTCTTCACGTCGAGTTCAGCTTTAACTTGATTGGCGCGTGCCTGCTCGAGACGTGCCTGCGCTTGTAATAGCTGACTGTTGGTCTGGGCCAACTGCGCCTCAGCCTGCGTGATTTGCGAGCTGGCTTGCTCCAGTTGTCCCTGGTACTGAGCGACCTGCCCGTTGGCTTGATCGAGAGCGGCTTGAAAAGGCCGTGGATCTATTTCGAACAAGAGTTGGCCCTTCTTCACAAACGAGCCTTCTTTGTAATCCTGTCGCAGCAGGTAGCCTGTCACCTGTGCTTTCAACTCGGCGTTGACCATCCCTTCGGTAGTGCCGATCCATTCGCTGTAGATCGGGACGTTTTTCTGTTCGACCTGGACCACGCCGACTTCGAGTGCTGGCGGCGCCGCCTGCGCCGGTTTACTCGAACGTGCCAGGCTAAGCACCACTGCTACTGCTGCGACTGCGATAAGAGCCAAAGAGATACTTACTTTTCGATTTTTAAGAATCTTCGTCATTTGTTTCTCCGGAACCCCCGCAGCAGGTGGACTCGCTGCCGTTGCCCACTATCTCGGCGCGAGTCCACCTGCCTTCGCGCACAGGCCGCGCCTGCCTGTGCATCTCAAAATGTTGTTTTGGTCCATAAGCAACAGCTTTGCCATTGCATGTGTTGGGAAATTCGAGTGATTGAGCGTGAGTGAGGTGACAACAGTTCGTCACGTGACGACATATCGTCACAAAAGTTGTCGCCACAAAAAGGCACAAAAGGAAAAAGCAAACAGATGGAAGAGCAAGAATTCATTTTGTGCCTTTTTGTGGCTAATCCTGGTCGAGCTCTTCGATGAGGCAGCGGCTCATGAGGCTGGTGGATATGAGCGTAGCTCCGTGATCGTGCATTTTTTTGAGCAATTGCTTGCCACGATCGTCGATGAAACTAACACTCGTCAGATCAATTAGGAGCGTGGACCATTTCGAGGGTGCGTCATGCCAGCACTTGTCCAATTCATCAACGCACGCGCCCGCCAGCTTCCCTTCGATGACCAGCCGCGTTATCGCAGACTCATTGTGACAAGTGATTCTGATTACTTCATAAGCCATGCGCTGAAGCCACGTGCAATTTGCTTGCCGCATTTGTAGGGGTGGC
>JAICQI010000647.1 GCA_025937955.1 Pyrinomonadaceae bacterium | reverse complement strand
CGTTCCTGCGTCAACGCTTCAGCCGTTTGGGCGCCCGCACACGTCGAAGAGATCAGCGAAGCTTTGGCCAAAAGGCTGGCCCAGATCGTGCCGCGCGCTGCTGACGATGAAAACGCACAACTCGCGCCGTTTGTCGATCCGCGTATCGCTGAACGCATCAACGCGATGATCGATCAGGGCTTGACCGAACCGGGCGCGCGCGACGTAACCGCCGCATATCGCGATAACGCACGACTCGTCAATTGGAACAACTGTTCGTACCTGCTTCCTACCGTGCTTCTTTGCGAGCCCGATCATCCACTGGCGATGAAAGAGTTTCTCTTTCCTTTCGCCAGCGTCGTGAAAGTCGATCAAGACGCGATCTCGACGCAGCTTGGACCAACACTGGTCGTAACCGCGATCACGAAAGATCCGAAGCTGATTCAGACGCTGGTCTCATCTCCGCGTATCGATCGTCTCAACATCGGCGCCATGCCGACGAACCAGGTGAGCTGGGATCAACCTCACGAAGGCAATCTGTTCGAACATCTTTACGCGCGCCGGGCATTCCAGCACGCGGTTGCCGTCTGAGGAATCCAGTTTGAGAATCCTTTATCTCACAGGCGGCGCGGGGCGGATGTATTGCGGCAGCTGCTTGCGCGACAATGCGATGGCCACCGAGCTCATGGCGCGCGGTCACGACGTGATCCTCCTGCCTGTCTACACGCCCACGTTCACCGACGAGCCAAACGTCAGTCGCGATCACGTTGTTTTAGGCGGCATCAGCGCGTATCTCGAACAGTACCATCCGTTGTTTCGCAAGACGCCGCGGTGGCTCGATCGCTTGTGGGACTCGAAAACGGTTTTGAGTCTTGCGTCGCGGCGATCGATCTCGACAAACCCAAAAATGTTGGGCGAGATGACGGTTTCAGTATTGAAGGGCGAAGGCGGTTTTCAGAGCAAAGAGATCGATAAGTTTGTCGACTGGATGAAGGACCAGGCGCCGCCTGACGTCATCAATCTTCCTTACTCTTTACTCATCAGCATGGCCGCGCCGTTGAAACAAGCGTTGAAGGCGCCGGTTGTCTGCACGCTGCAAGGTGAAGACCTTTTCCTCGACGGTCTACAGGAACCATATCGCACGCAGGCGCTCGAGCTCATTCGCGACCGGATCGACGACGTCGATATGTTTCTCTCGGTGAGCGAGTATTACGCTCGCTTTATGCCCGGCTATCTCGGCATTCCCGCGGAGAAGATTTGCGTGGTGCCATTGGGAATCAATCCCAAGGGCTTCGACTTGCGCAAGCCCGAGCGCAGTGGTCCATTCACGGTTGGATTCCTCGCGCGCGTTGCGCCGGAAAAAGGATTGCATGTGCTTGCGGAAGCGTATCGCATTGCGCGGCAGTCTGGAGATTTGCCGGAAGCGCGATTCGAAGTTGCAGGCTGGATGGCGCCTGACTGCAAACCTTATCTCGCAGATATTCAGAAGCGCTTGAAGGCTGAGGGGCTTGAGGGCGAGTTTCATTATCGCGGCGTGTTGGATCGTGCTCAGAAGATCGCGTTTCTTCAAAGTCTCGACGTGATGTCTGTGCCAGCCACTTACGACGAACCGAAAGGTGTTTCATTGCTGGAAGCGATGGCTTGCGGTGTTCCTCTGGTCCAACCACGCCGCGGCGCGTTTACTGAAATCGTGGAGAACACCGGTGGTGGATTGCTGGTCCAGCCTGACGATCCGCGGAGCCTTGCGGACGGGATTCTGAAGATCGCCAAAAACAAAGCGCTGGCCGAGGAGCTAAGCGCGAACGCGTTCCGCGGCGCGCGCGAGCACTACACAGCCGCGCACATGGCTGATAGAGTGCTTGAAGCGTACGAGAGTGTGATATGTCCTACCCCTTCAATCCCGGCGATGATCTGATCTTTCAACTCGAAAGCGGGTTTGGACTGCTTCGTTTGCTGGCCGTCGAGGGTGAAGGAGCGGAAACCGTCTGGCACCTGCTGGCTTACGACGACTTTTTTCCCGACGTCGAAGCCGCTGAAGCTGCATTGGCTGCGAGGCCATTACCCGTGCGCAAACCGCACATGGCACTGACGAATCGCGCCTTCGAACGCACGCCCGTGGCGCGACTCGGCAACCGCCCTGTCACGGACGACGAGTTAGTGGCTTATCAAGCATGGCTGGGTAGCGACCGTCCCGTCTCCGATCGCTCAGCACTACTAATGCTCGGAGTTCGTTAATAGTGATCATCCGCCTAAAATCCGTGTTCATCTGCGTCCTGGTTTTATTCTCACCAGCGCTCGCCAGTCGTATTGAGCGTCTGATCGACAAGTGGCGCCCCGAACACTACATCGTCAACCTCACTCTCAACGAAGGTCTATCCGAGATCACTTCCGCGAGCGCTCGCATCAATGTCGTGATCGTCAAACCCACGAGCGTGATCGATCTCGATTTTGGCGAGCTAACAACCGATAAAGTCTCGCTCGGCTCGAAATCACTCTCGTTCACGCACAAAAACGGAAAACTTGAAGTTGTTTTACCCGCACCCGCGACTCCCGGAACGCATTTGACGCTGACTGTCGATTACCACGGCAAACCCAAAGACGGCCTGCTCCTCACTGCTGACAAAGACGGTAAACCCGCGGCAGTTGGTGACAACTGGCCCAATCGAGTTCATCACTGGATTCCGACGTTGGACCATCCGTCGGCCAAGGCCACAATCACGTTCAACATCACTGCGCCGGCGCGTGAAGAGGTGGTCGCTAACGGCCGTTTGGACCACGTCGAAACAGTCGCCAACGGTCAACGCACCTGGACCTTTTCGGAAGGCGTTCCGATTCCGCCGTATTGCATGATCATCGCAGTTGGACAGTTTGCGCGGCTCGAACCCACGCAGCGGGCAGTGACGCCGCTTTCGTACTACGTGCCGCACTCTGACAGGCCGCACGCGCTGACAGGTTTCGCGCCATCGATTGCCTCGCTTGAATTCTTCACGCAAACCGTCGCGCCGTATCCGTATGAGAAGCTGGCGTTGATCGTCGGTGCGACTCGCTTTGGCGGTATGGAGAATTCGAGTGCGATCGTCTTCACGAGTACTCTGTTCAATCGATCGTCGCCCGCGGGAATGAGCAAGACTTACGATGTTCCTTTTAACAACGTGACATTAATCGCGCATGAGATCGCGCACCAGTGGTTTGGAGATTCTGTCACTGAGTCAACCTGGTCCGACTTGTGGTTGAGTGAGGGTTTCGCGACTTACTTCGCGGGACTGTTTGTGCAGCGCTATGAGAGCGAAGAAGCTTTTCAGCAGTACATGAAGAATGGGGCGGCGACTGTCTTTGCCTATGAGAAGAAGAGCCGCGTTCCGATCTTCGATCGCGACACGGAAGATCTCATGGATCTCCTCAACCCCAACAATTATCAGAAGGGTTCATGGGTGCTGCACATGCTGCGCGCGAATTTGGGAGACAAGGCGTTCTTTCGCGGCATTCGCAACTACTACGCAGCGCACAAGAATTCGACGGCCAGCACTGAAGACCTCCGCACCGCGCTCGAAGAAGCATCAGGCAAAGACCTGCGCGCCTTCTTCGCACGCTGGATCTACGACAGTGGTCATCCACAATACGAGTTGAGCTGGCAGTGGCAGCAAAATAAGGAGCTGCGCCTCGAGCTAAAACAACTCCAACCCGGCAACGTGTTTTTAGATCCGGTGACCGTCACCATCACCACGGCTGCGGGCAAACAAGACCTCATCCTCAAGCCCACCGGAAAACAATTAATCCAGTCCCTTCCCCTGCGCGAACAACCACTCCGCCTCGACCTCGATCCTTTAAATGTCCTGCTCGACGAATCGACCGTGAAGGGTATTTGACACTATTCGTTCCCTTCCCTATCATCCACCAACATCGGGGCGTGGCTCAGCCTG
>JAICQI010000746.1 GCA_025937955.1 Pyrinomonadaceae bacterium | reverse complement strand
TCCCGAGCGAAGCGAGGGATAGAATCGAACAACCGCATCGAACAACTGCGATAAGGGAGAAAGAATTTGGTCAAGTCTGAACGGTTACAAGCAGAGCCGGTTGAGGCGGCGCCGGGAATGGCTTGGTTAATCGGCCTCGCCGCCTGGTTTATACCCGGTAGCGGACACCTGCTGCTCAAGAGGTGGGGGCGCGCGGCGTTGATGGGCGGGGCTGTTTGGCTGAGTTTCTTCATTGGACTAGCGATGGGCGGTCACCTGTTTGACCTCACACCCGACGCAGCCACAACTTCCGGATCAATCTTCGATTGGGCCACGATGATTCAGGTGCCGCCAATGATCGCAAACCTCGGAAGCGGCATCGCCTACGTCGTTTGCTGGATGATGGACATTGGTTTTAGAGACGATCCGGTGCAGGCAGCGCGCACGACGTATGAATACGGCAACACGTTTCTTCTAATCGCGGGATTGATGAATTACCTAACGATGCTCGACGCTTTCGACGTGGCAGCAGGGAGGAAATCGTGAATCATTTCCTTGTGATGATGTTGTTTGCTGCCCTCGCTGCGATCGTGTTTGGGGCCATTTCCAAAGACACGAACCGGGAGCGCTGGGTCTACGGGGTGAAGGTGTTTGCGGAGTTTATAGTCATTGGCCTGGTGCTCGGTTGGATCCTCTACTTCATTCCGTGATCTTCCCATGCTCCGGTTTTGACTGTCCAAGATGTCGCTATTCGAAACCGAAGCTCTGATCCTGCGCACGTACAACCTGGCGGAAGCGGACAAGATTGTCGTGTGTCTGAGCCGGTCCGCGGGATTGATTCGAGGCGTCGCAAAGAACTGCCGCAAACTCAAGAACCGCTTCGGTGCTTCACTCGAACCTTTCACGCTCATCAATCTCACTTACTTCGAGAAGGAAAACAAGGAACTCGTCTCGTTTAGCCAGACCGAGATCCTGAGATCTCGCTTTAACTTATCCTCTGACGCGGCTGTGATGGCGGGTTTCTCTTACATGGGTGATCTGCTCATGGATTTCGCTGCGCCACACCATGCAAACGACAATCTCTATCGAATGACGCTCGCTTGCTTTGAAGCAGTGTCACAAGCGCCGGCCGATCTCGAATGGGTGCTGCGTTACTTTGAAGTATGGTTGTTGAAGCTCGAAGGGTTTCTGCCCGACTTCCGTGCGTGCGCTGATTGTCAAAGCGGCTTCGAACGTGAGGAGCCGAGCTACCTCGGCGCTGATTTGTCACTCAGATGTCTGAAATGCAGCCAGGCGCGTGGCCGGGCGATAGCGAAGAGCGTCCATCAACAACTAAGAACAACTGAGAAACTCTCGCCGTCAAAGTATGCGGAAGAGGCGAGGGAAGTGCCAGTAGCGACGAGGAAAGAGCTTGCTCAGTTAACGTATCAGATTATCAGTCGGGTGCTTGAACGAATGCCGAGAGCCCGACCAACATTCGCCCAATAGTGTTAAGGAAAAACTTTAGCTTCACAAGTTCTCTGATACCCCGGTACATCATCGGGGCGATGGCGCCCTATATGGTACTGGCGCTGCTGATGCTGACCGCGATCCTGCTGGCGCAGCAGGCAAGCCGCCTCACAGACGTTCTCATTTACACTGATCTTCCGCTATCGCTGCTCGGAAGCCTCGGTGCCGCATTGTTGCCCGGCGTGCTCACTTTCTCAATTCCACTCGCCACGCTCGCCGGAATCATTATCGGTTACTCGCGCATGGGCAGCGACAGCGAGATCGTCGCGATGCGATCGGCGGGCGTTGGATCATGGACCATGATCTGGCCCGCGTTGTTGATCGGGCTATTGCTGAGTGGCGCAACGACCTGGCTGCACCTTAAAGAAGCGCCCGAGGCGGCGCGAGATCTCGAACGCATCGCGTTGGAAGGAGCGCTGGCGAAACTCGACTCCCCGGTTGAGCCGCGGACTTTCAGTACGTTGCCACGATATGTGATCTATGTTCGAGACGCTGATAAAGCGCTCGGTACGTGGGGGCGCGTATTCATCTTCGCTCAGCGCGATAACACGGACCAGGTGTATACCGCGCGTTCGGGACGCATCGATTCGTCGGGTGAACAGTCGGAGCTGGTTTTGTCGGACGTTCTTGCCACGAAGTTTCCAGCGGCCAACGAAGAAAACCAAAATGCGCCACCAACTCGCGATCCAGGTGGCCCATTGAATAACGACGGGCAGACGTCGTACGTCGTCGAGCGATTCGAGCAGTTGAGGTTTTCGATCAACACTGGGCGAGCGGACATAGTGCGGCGTATCAACCAGCGCGATACCAATGCAGATTCGATGGACTGGTCAGAGCTGCGTGAACGAACGAAGACTGGCACCGAGGCGCAGCAGCGTGAAGCAGCGCGTGTTCTTAATCGTCGCGCGGCGCTCTCAATCGCACCGTTTGTATTTGCCCTGATCGGCGCTGCGCTCGGATTGCGAGTGCGACGAGGCGGTAGAAGCGTTGGCGTGTTGCTTAGTCTGATTGTCGTCATCGTCTATTACTTACTTTCGCTGCTTGGCGAGTCGCTCGCTCGAGCAGGCACCATGTCGCCGTACGTTGGACCATGGCTGGCTACGGTGTTCATCGTCGGTTTGAGTTTGTTGTTCTTGTTAGTGCAGCGAATGCCGCAATTGCGATTGCCGCAAAGACGCGCAAAAGCCACAGCCGAACCCACGCGCGAGCGAAGCAAGGTCGAAAGCACGACGGTTCGAGTCAAGAAGATGCTCGCATTCCCAAATCTGATGGATGCGATGCTGTTACGCTCGCTGCTGATCAGTTTTGTTGTTTGTTTTGCAGCGCTTGCCGCGATCTTCAACATCTTCACGTTGTTCGAACTGTGGCGTTTCATTGCTGCCACGCAGGCGGGGGCAGGCCTTGTTGTTCGTTACTTGTTTTTCCTATTGCCACTCGTCGCGGTCGAGTTGTTTCCGGCGACGATGCTGATCTCAGTGCTTGTCACCTACGCTTTGCTTGCGCGGCGCCAGGAAGCGATCGCGTGGTGGGCGTCGGGACAGAGCGTGTATCGGTTGATGTTGCCCGGTTTCTTCTTTGCCCTCGTGATGGCGTTTGGTTCGTGGATGATCCAGGAATACGTCATGCCCGGCAGCAATCTCAAACAAGACGCGCTGCGCGCCAGGATACGCGGTGGCGAAGGGCGCGCGATCACTCGCACGGGACGTCAGTGGCTCGCGTCAACCGACACGCGTCGTTTTTATTCCTACGAGTTTTCGGAAAATGGCAGCTTGATCGAACCGACCGTTTACG
>JAICQI010000659.1 GCA_025937955.1 Pyrinomonadaceae bacterium | reverse complement strand
GAGAAGGCGTTCGAGATGATGGTCAAAACCTGGGCGGATACCGGCGTGGTGTCGGACCGGGCTCTGCAGGAAGGTATCGAGGAAAGCTTGAGAGTGACCAAGGCCAAGCAGGCAGTGCCAATTTCTCAGGTCGCCGATTTCAAATTGGCGCGTGAGGTTTATCAGGAGTTGAAAGCGAGGTAAACGCGTGCCGTTGATTCGCCAACGAAGAGTTTACCACGAAGGTGACGAAGAGCGCATTTACGGGCGAACTAAGTTCGTAGTGACCAAGCAATCACGTACGCTAACGCCATGAGCAAAGAAGAGATCAACCTGACGCCCACACGTTTGCGCACGCATCCGCACACCACGCGCTCGCGTCTCATGCTTGAAGTTGCTTCGCAGCTGGTCAATCGCAGGGATTATCCATACCTTCAGGCGCGGATCAGCTTGCGCGAGCAAGGCGCCGGCGAATGGCCGCTAACGCTTTTCGCCAGCGACAGTCCGGCGACCATCGAAGAAGTCGCCGCCGGGCGGGTACAGTTCGGGATCATCAACCCGTCGATGGTTCTCAAGCTCGCGGCGCTCGGCAGCGCGCCGTTCAAGTCACCGATTCCGCTGCGGGTTATCGCCGTTCTGCCGTCTTTGGATTCGATGGTGTTCGCTGTTAAAGACGAGACCGGTCTCAAAACATTTGCCGACATTCGCGCGCGCAAATTCCCGTTGCGAGTGTCGCTGCGCGCCCAGCCGGACCATTCACTGCACGTGATCGTCAACCATGTGCTTGCAGCCGCCGGTTTCTCGTTGGACGACATCGTCTCATGGGGCGGCCAAGTGCGCTACGACGCAGGGATGGCCTACGGCCCAAACCGCATCGGCGCCATGCAGCGCGGCGAAATCGATGCGATCTTCGATGAAGGGGCCAGCGCGTGGGGCAACATGGCACTTGAGTTGGGCATGAATTTTCTCTCGTTGGACGAGAGCATACTGGAGCGGCTGGAATCGCTCGGACTACGCCGTGGCCTGATTCAACAAAAATATTTCCCCAAGCTCCCAGCCGACGTGCCGACCCTCGACTTCAGCGGCTGGCCGATTTACACCCACCGGGACACGCCCGACGCCATGGTCGCGGATTTCTGCCGGGCATTGGAAGAGAGTAAGGAACGGATCCCCTGGGCGCAGCAAGCGCCGCTACCTCTGGCACAGATGGTGCGCGACACGCCCGAGGGGCATCTCGAAGTGCCGCTCCATCCGGCAGCGGAGCGCTTCTGGCTCGAGCACGGTTACTTAGCGTAACAGGCTACAGACGAACAGGGATGGGTCGGTTCACGCTAGCTGCGCGCAACTTTGACATAATCACAGCTCACCACGACAGCTTGGCTAAAGATCTCCCCTTTGCGCTACGTGTCGCCGGCAATACCGATATTCTCCAATCCCTTCGGATCCTTGACCAACTCTACTCTTAACGGATTCAGCGTGGGTGACCCCGGAACGAAAAGAAAAGTAGCCTGCTCTCGATGATCGTCCCAATTTTGAAACTGCTCTCGATTTTGGTAGGGTCACGCTTGTTAGTGAGCTCGGTGCTTCGATGGTTGAATTAGAAATGAGTTTCGACCAGTGTTTCCTCAACGTTAATGGCGAGAGAATAGCCACGACGTCAGATAGGCGAAATGCACGTAACTGTTATACATTTTCGATCGAGGAACCTACGGCGAACGCTTTAATTTATGCGTATGGCTTTGGCGAGCTTCCTGCATCTGTCGAGAGAATATTCCTCAGTTCGTTTCGAGCTGAACTCATAGACTTGAATCCCAGTTTTGGGCGAGCAGAAGATGGTGATTATTATTTGATTACAGTAGATAGTTTCATTGAACTCGCGACGTGGAATCGACCATATGCTCCTGGCAGCTTTATCAAGGAGCTCAGATCAATTATTTCAAACCAGTTTAGCAATAGAATTGCCATGAGCAACCTTCATGATGACGCATCGCCGGGAGCTCGACTCGTTTTTGTAGTCAATAATGCGGAGACAAAAATAGGTGACGCCATTAACGAAACTATTGATTTGCTGAAAGCAATTGAGGCACAAGCAATCGCAAACTGTCTAGACCAGATAGAAGATAAATCTTTGGCTACGTATTTTTCGTTTCCTGAAGAAGTAAAATCAGCCTGTGAGCAATATCTACTTTATTTTGGAGAGTTCCTCCGCGATGTCGGAATCAACGCATCAGTTGAAATCAAGGAAGAAGCAGATCGGATACTTTTTTCAGTCACGCCACGTGATTCACACGAAGCACTGGACCGAATTCGACAGATCTTAGACCTCTACATTAAACTTCCTACCGCAACTTTTGCGACGACAGATGAGAAAGGATTTCGTCTTGAGGCGCAACGTCTATCTGCAAACATCATGCACTACCAGAGTCAACTACTGCTCGCTCAGGCGATGATTGAGCAAAAAGACGCAACAATCGGTTTGTTGAAAGATAGGCTTATATTGCAAGGTCAGATGGTTCAGGGGCGTTTATTACGTGAACCAGCTCAACGGAAAGAAGATGACAACGAGAAAATATTTGGTGGCCTTTTCGAGATCAAGAAATATGAGGGGAAAGGATTCCTCGTGAATCTGCCGCAGTTGTACCGTGATCTTCGCGACTGGATAATCAGAGATAAAGAAAAATGAGTTGTCTCATTGTGACATTACGGTTTGGCGGTCTAAATCGATCTAAAGTTAATTTCCAGTATCACTCCATAATTCTCCACGAGCCCTCGAAGTATGTTCGTTCTCACCGCAGGCAACCGCTTTCGTCAAGAAGCGGCACCGCCAATCACTGGTCTAAACTTGCCACGGCCTTATTGTAAAAGCGCTCCTCGATGTACTTTTCCGGCTGTGGCAGTGGCGGTTTCATTAGCCCGGCGATCTCTCGCAGTTGGAGAACCGATTGAATCCCGTCTATGTCGATCTGGCTTCTGTGACTGAAACCAAATCGAGGACTGGTGCTTTCTTCATACATCGCTTGAGCTCGAGCCTTGTTGTTGCGGTTCTCAGGCATAAGCATCGCAATAACTTCATCCTTGTGATTCGGCGCAGTGACCCAATCGGTGGCGCGGATCATGGCACGCGTGAAACGAACCAGCAGGTCTTCGTTTTTGTTGGCCCAGTCGCGCCGGGTCGCGCCGAGTCCTCTGGCATAGTGCTGGACGTAATCTTCGGCTTTAGCCAGGACTTTAAAGCCGCGCTTTTGAATTTCGTCCTCGCCGAGACTCATCATCGCGGCCGACGCCTCGCCGCGGCTCATCGCCTCCGCGCGCTTGGTGGTATTACCGAAGGCTTTGAACGTGTAGTCCTTGTTCAATTCCAAGCCGTGCTTCTTGAGTATGTAGACGCCGACAATCGCATAGCCGGTGGTGGGCGCGTCTACGGCAAAGACTGTGCCCTTGAGATCGCCGTAGTCATTGATCGCCGGCCCGACGATCAGCTTCTGGTTAACGCCGCGATTGCCGCCCAGGAAGATTATGAAATCATTCTTCTTCGGGTCTTCCCCTTGGCCTTCCGCCCAGGCAATCACGTTATCGGCGTTATTCATGATGAGGTCGTACTTGCCGCTGATGAGATTACGCAGCAGAGTAGGGGAATCGGTCACCGTATCGATTTCAATTCGGATGTTCTCTTTTTTGAAAAAGCCTTTGGCGTCGGCCGCGATGATTGCGGGGTCTTTATTGAACAATCCAATCTGGATGACATCTTCAGCCATAACAATGCCCGGCAGGAGCATAAGAAAGCCCCTGACATACCTCCTTTTGTTTGTTATTTTGGTTCTCCTAGAAACGCGCAGTTCCGCTGTTCGATCCGTTAATACAGTT
>JAICQI010000002.1 GCA_025937955.1 Pyrinomonadaceae bacterium | reverse complement strand
GAGCCGACAGCCGCTGCGCTCGCGTACGGTCTCGACAAGAAGAAAGACGAGACGATCGCAGTGTTCGACTTCGGTGGCGGTACTTTTGACGTGTCGATCCTCGAAGTCGGCGAAGGCGTTGTCGAAGTTAAGTCGACCAACGGTGACACCCACCTGGGCGGCGACGACATCGACGAGCGTTTGATCGAATGGATCATCGACGAGTTCAAGAAAGATCAGGGTATCGATCTCTCGAACGACAAGATGGCGTTGCAGCGTCTGAAGGAAGCGGCTGAAAAGGCAAAGATCGAGCTCTCCAGCACGATGGAGACGGAGATCAACCTGCCGTTTGTGACCGCGGATCAGTCTGGTCCGAAGCACCTGGCGATGAAACTGACGCGCTCGCGTTTCGAACAGTTGGTTGAGCCAATTCTGACGCGACTCAGAGGCCCGGTGGAAACGGCGTTGAAGGATGCCGGCGTCGATGCGAGGAAGATCGACGAGGTCGTGCTGGTTGGTGGTTCGACGCGTATTCCGAAGGTCCAGGAGATCGTCAAGGAAATGTTTGGCAAAGAGCCAAACAAGAGCGTGAACCCTGATGAAGTGGTAGCGATCGGCGCGGCCGTGCAGGCCGGTGTGCTTTCGGGTGAGAAGACTGACATCCTGTTGCTCGACGTGACACCGCTCAGCCTCGGCATCGAGACGCTCGGCGGAGTGTTCACGAAGCTGATTGAGAGAAACACGACTATCCCCACGCGGAAGTCTGAAATCTTTTCAACTGCTTCCGACAACCAGACGTCGGTTGAGGTTCACGTGCTTCAGGGTGAACGAGGAATGGCCGGTGACAATCGCACGCTCGGCAAGTTTCACCTGGTCGGTATTCCACCTGCACCGCGCGGCATGCCGCAGATTGAAGTCGCTTTCGACATCGACGCGAACGGCATCGTGAACGTGTCGGCAAAGGACATGGGTACGGGTCGCGAGCAGAAGATCACAATCACGGCTTCTTCGGGTCTGTCGAAGGATGAGATCGACCGGATGATGAAAGACGCTGAGTCGCACTCTGCTGACGACGCTCGCAAGCGCGAGGAGATCGAAGCTCGCAATCGTCTCGATGGTCTGGTCTACCAGATGGAGAAGACGCTTGCCGACAATCGCGACAAGGTCGGAGCAGTTGCTGCTGACGTTGAATCGGCGATTGCAGATGCGAAGAAAGCGTTGACGGAGGGTGGAGTTGAGAGAATCAACGAGGCTTTCAACCAGCTCCAGGCCGCTTCGCACAAACTTGCCGAAGCGCTCTACCAGCAGGCGCCATCGCCGGGTGCGCAAGCCCCTGACGAACAGGCATCAGCGGCCGGCGCATCGTCGTCAAGCGGTAGCTCAGGTGATGACAATGTCATCGACGCTGAATACGTGGATGTAGACGAGAACAAGTAAGGCAATTGCCAATTTCCGATTGCCAATTGCCGATTTGAAGAGGCGGAGATAGCGTTTCCCTCCGCCTTTTCTTCAATCGGCAATCGGCAATTTACAATCGGCAATAACATCATGGCTAAGCAGGACTATTACCAAATACTCGGCATCAAGCGCGACGCCAAGCCCGATGAGATCAAAAAGGCTTACCGGCGCCTGGCGCGCAAGTATCATCCTGACGTAAATCCGGGTGATAAAGCTGCTGAGGAACGCTTCAAACTGATGTCGGAAGCGCACGACGTGCTTTCCGATCCAAAGAAGCGAAGCGTTTACGATCGTTTTGGCCAATACTCTGAAAACCTTGCTGACGCCGCGGCCAGAGGCGCTGGTCCATCGAGCGGCGGGCGTCCCTCGCCGGGATTTGATTTCACGGGTTTTGACTGGGGTAGTACATCGACAAGTTCCGGCGGTGG
Source organism: Pyrinomonadaceae bacterium (assembly GCA_025937955.1). GTDB lineage: Bacteria > Acidobacteriota > Blastocatellia > Pyrinomonadales > Pyrinomonadaceae > PSRF01. The sequence continues at coordinate 26,128 of JAICQI010000002.1, read as the reverse complement.
CAGCAGTTTCCGCGACATCTTTGCGGACCTGTTTGGTGGTGGCGCGACGAAAGAGAAAGAGCCGCCACGGCCGCAGCCTCAGCGCGGCGCTGACATCGAGATGCCGCTGGCGCTTTCGTTTGAAGAAGCGATCAAGGGGTTAACTACCAACATCACGGTTAATCGTTCGGAGCAGTGTTCGCGTTGCAACGGCGCTGGAGATATCGGTGGGCCAGTGGTGGTTTGTCCTACGTGCAAAGGCTCGGGCCAGGTGCAGCGCGCCGGTGGGCGGCTTCGGTTTGCGCAGGAGTGTACGGATTGTAGTGGAACCGGGCGACGGCGCGCGCCGTGTTCGCTGTGTCATGGAAAGGGCACGACGCCAAAAACCGAGACGGTGAAGGTTCGCATTCCGGCGGGTGTTGAGACTGGTTCGCGGGTGAGGATTCCCGGGAAGGGCGAGGGCGGTCGTCTCGGAGCGCAGCCGGGAGATCTGCACATCATCACCAATGTTGGTCAGCACAAGTATTTTACGCGCAAAGGCGACAACATCTACGTGACGGTGCCGATTACCGTTCCGGAAGCAGCGCTTGGCGCTAAGATTGAAGTGCCGACGGTTGAGGGCAAAACGCAGTTGCGCATTCCACCGGGAACGCAATCGGGACAGAAGTTTCGTCTGCGTGACCGCGGCGCGCCGTCGCTGCGGAATCCCGGTGCGAAGGGCCATCAGTTTGTCGAAGTCCAGGTGACTTTACCGAAAGTGATTTCGGAAGAGACTAAAGATTTGCTGCGGGAGTATTCGAAGTTGAATACAACGAACCCGCGTGTGGAGATGGGGTTGGAGTGAGCAGAAAGCCGAGAACATACACGATCAGCGCTGTAGCGGATCAGTATGGGATTCATCCGCAAACGCTGAGACTTTATGAACGCGAGGGGTTGCTGAAGCCTTCGCGCTCGGAAGGAAACACACGGCTCTACACTGATCCGGATCTTGAACGGCTGGAGTTGATTCTTTCGCTAACGCGAGATCTCGGAGTGAATCTAGCAGGCGTAGAGATCATTCTGAACATGCGGGAAAAGATGGATGCGATGCAGCAGGAGTTTGAGCGCTTCTTTCAATACTTGCAGTCGCACGCCGAAGAGCTCACGAATTTCGAAGCAGCACCTGAAGGGAGCGACGCGCTTGTTCCCCTCACCCGCACCGCTGCACTGCGCCGCCGCACCTCACGACAATAATAAGTCCTGTAAGACCTATACAGAATTTCTTAATTCTGTGCTAAATTCTCGCCCGCAGTAACAACCTCACAAGGAGCACAGAAAAATGACCTCACGTCACACACTTCTCACTATCTTTCTATTCACTTTCAACGTTAACGCCCAAGACCTTGACACAGTTGTGATCTTTGGCCGGATCGTCGATCAAAACTCGGCGGTGATTCCCGGCGCTGAAGTACAAGCGACACTGGTCAAGACGGGTCAAAAACGCACAACTACAAGCGATGCGGAAGGACGTTATCGCCTGGTCCAACTCGAACCGGGCACGTATATCGTTCAAGTGTCCTTCACCGGCTTCGCAGCGCAACAGATCACAAACAATGCAACCGTTTCCGGGCAAAGTCTCGAACTGCCGGTGATGCTCATTCCGTCGAGCGTGGAAGTTGAGCCGGTTGTTATCACTACCGCTGACATTCCGGTTGTCGATACAAAACGCACCGTCACGGGCGCAACTCTCGCAACACGCGAGCTCGAGTCATTGCCAATCAATACGCGCTCGATCCTGGATCTCATCTTTACGCTTCCGGGCGTCACCGAAGAACCGCTATCCACGCGCGACCTCGCTGAGGATCGCAACGCCAATCACGCCAACACCCCTGAAGAAGCCGGCACCTTCTCGCTCGCGGGCGCGCCCGCTTATTCAAACAATCTGACCATCGACGGTCTCGACAACAACGACGATCGCGCCGCCCGCGAACGTTTCCAACCGTCGCTCGAAGCAGTCGCCGAGGTGCAGGTGATCACGAACCAGTTCTCGGCTGAGTACGGGCGTGCATCCGGCGGTCGAGTCAATCTGCGCACACGCAGCGGTTCAAAGCAGTTCCATGGTCGCGGGTTCTACTACTTCGAGGACGAGTCGCTTAATGCCAACACATTCCGCAACAACTCGCTTGGCATTCCGCGACTGCCGCTACAGGAACACGTCACCGGATTCACGCTTGGTGGACCACTCGTTCGTGAAAGTGTCTTCTTTGTCTCTTACGAGCTGAGCAAGGTTCTAGACAGTGCGCTGATCGATACGCTGGTTCCCGTAAAGCAAAATCCGACATTATCGCTGCCCGCGCCGACGGATCTCAGTCGCCGCCGTCTCGAAGATGCTGAAGAGCCGAGACTGGCCGCGGAAGTCGCTCCATTCGTTTCGTCAGTCAGTACACCGCTCCGGAACACGAGCATCACAGCGCGCGTGGATCAGCAGTTTGGTCCCACGCACAACGCTTCGTTTGTGTACCAGGGTGGGCGACTCCTCAACCTGCGACAGTTTGGCGGCGGCAACCGTCTGGCAGAAAGTTTTCAGGGCCGGCGGCGCGATTCAGACGCGATCTCGATTTCCGATACGTTGGTTCTTTCGGAGCGATTAGTGAATCAGACGCGGTTTCAATACTCGCGTCTAGCGCCGGCTTTTGAAGCGAGCGGTGGCAACTCGCCCGTGGTGCTGATCGCTTTGAACGATCCGCTGCCGGCTGAAGATCCGGAAAGGCGAACAGGAACGCTGGTCGCCGGTTCCTCAACCTCCGGCGGTAGCGACAGGCGCGAGCAACGCGTGCAAGCGCAAAACGTGCTCTCCTTCATAAATGGAAATCACTCGCTCAAGATGGGTGCTGACATCCATCACGTGCGTTCAACGTTCATCGATCTCTCGGACCTCAGCGGGACGTTCAACTTCGCTAGCGCGGGCGATTTCCTGGCGGGTGTTCCCAGTCGCTTTCGGCAAACGTTTCAGAGTTCATCAACACAGAAGAACTTCTACACGGGCGTGTTTCTGCAGCATGAATGGCAGCTCCTGCCGCAACTGCTGCTGAGTTACGGTTTGCGTTACGAGTACGAGACGATTCTTCACGATCCAAACAACTTTGGTCCAAGGTTCTCGCTGGCGTACAGTCCACTCGACTCCGGAAAGCTTGCTCTGCGCTTCGGTGGTGGCATCTTCTTCAACCGCCCGCTGCTACGCACCATCGATGATTTCACGTTGGGCAAGCAACAACTCTTTTTCGATACGAACCTGCTTCGCGATCCACGTACATTCATTGCCGCGAACCTGCGCTTTCCCGAAACGCTGTCCGAGGATTCGCCGTTGGTTCGCGACTTTGCGGTGACGAATACAAACTTTTCGCGTCGCCTCGATCCGGATTTGAGGATTCCGGAAAGTTATCAGTTCAACGCTGGCGTCGAGCGTGATCTGGGCCGCGGTTATGCAGTGGAAGCAAACTTCAGCTTTACGCGAGGCATACACCTGTGGCGCGAATTCAATGCAAACGCGCCCGTGCTTCCGGCGGGCTACAAGAACTTTTCCGAATATCTGGCCTCACGCGATTTCGCCAACTTCCGCACTGCTTCTGGCCGCCCACTGCACAACACTGCCAACGCCGGCGAATTGGTGAGGTTCGGCTACGGAAGCTCGAATACGGTGCAACGAATCGTTGAGTTTGGTGTTCCGATCTCAGTAATGAATCTCAACAGTCCAAGCTCGACGACGATGATCGAAGTCGCGCTTGCCGCAATTAACAATCTGCGTCCCGATCCTACGCGCGGAGAGCTCGAACAACTCATCTCGGCTGGCAACAGCTTCTATCGCGGGATGACGCTCGAACTGCGGAAGCAATTCGGATCCGGATTTGGTTTTCGCGCGGGATATACGTTGTCGAGTTTGACCGATGACGGTGTCGTGAACACTTCCGATGCACTCATTCCCGGTGACTTTCGCGCGGAGCGTGCGCGCAGTCTGCTCGATCGCCGGCATCGTTTTGTCTTTTCGGGCACGTTCAGCTTGGGCGGTTTGCAATTGTCGCCGATCTGGCGTGTTGCTTCAGGAGCGCCTTTCAACATCACGATTGGGGGGATGGATCGAAATCTCGACGATGTCTCAAATGATCGACCCAATCACTCATTCAGCTTGCCTCCGATCGGTCAGAGCGGAACCCTCCCGCGCAACGCCGGTCGTGGGCCAGGTCTCTTCATGCTCGATCTCAATGTAACCAAAGAGTTCCGTCTCTCGGAGCGTCTGCGCATCCGACCCTCGGTCGAGTTCGATAACGTACTGAATAAGACAGTCTTCAGTTTCGGATCGGAGTTTATTGATTCGTCCACGAAACCCCAACGAACCATGCGCCCAAGGCAGATCCGGATTGGGATAAAAATTAGCCACGGATGAACACGGATTTAAAGCACGGATTAGTGACGGATAAGATCCTGCGAGTGTTCTATGAAGTTTATAACGAGTTGGGGCACGGGTTCTTGGAGTCTGTTTATCATCGATCGCTGGTAGTTGCGCTCGAAACGGTGGGACTGAATGTCTGTAGTCGTATAAGGATCCCAGTGTGGTTCCGCGGAACGCAGGTGGGTCAATTTGAGGCAGACATACTGGTAGAAAATTGCGTACTGCTCGAATTAAAAGCTGTTCGCACGCTGGATTCGTCCCACCGAGCGCAACTTTTGAATTATTTGAGAGCCACGGACGTTGAGGTAGGGTTACTACTGAATTTCGGCGAGAAGCCTGAGTTCAAGAGAGTGATCTTAGACAACCTCAGAAAGATCCGTAAATAAATCTGTGTTTATCTGTGGCCCCGGCAGCGGGCCCGAGAACGCTCAATTCGTCTTTTCATCCACCGGTTCATTGTCTGCACCTTCCAATTTCTCTGATGTTCTTCCTACGATTGCGTTGCCCCGCAGGTTGCATGCCAATCGTATCTTCCCACCTGTAACGCGAATTTTCCGGAAAAAAGAGACCATTTTGGTGTGGTAAACTCCCAATTGGTATGCCGATCTCGGACTCACAAACTGAGCACGTCAGTGATATTGAAGCCGCTTTGCTCGATGCCGAGCTCTTCATGAAGTACCAGGCGCCGGACCGTGCCATAAAAAGATTGCGAACGGCGCTTGAAGTCAACAGCCGCTCGATCAAATTGCGCGAGCGTTTGTGCGAGATTTGCGCCGCCCACAAGCAGGTCGAAGAGGCTGCCCGCCAGTGCCTTGCCCTGGCCAGTCTTTATATCGAACGCGAAGATTTTGAGACGGCTCACGACCGCCTGATCGAAGCGAAGCAATTTGACGAGCGAATAAATATCGCCGGTGGTCTCGAGGCGATTCGTCGCGCCCGGCGGCCGGACCTGAAACCTACACCCGCACCCGAAGCCCAGTTTGAACGCAAGCACTTCACTTTGGCCGGGGATCTCAGCGCAATCAGCGTCTTCGACGCAATGCAAGTGATCGAAAACGCGCGTTTGAACGGCGTACTGACTCTCAACGGTCCAAAATACGAAGGCACGGTGAAATTCAACGAGGGTCGTATCGTCGACGCTGTTTGCGACGGTCAAGTCGGAGAAATGGGGTTTCAGCGAGTAGTGGAGATTACGAACGGCACGTTCGAATTTCAGAAAAGCTCGGAACAGTATCCAGTGCGTATTCAGGCGCTCAGCAACACCAACCTCATCCTCGACACCTTGCGTCTGTTAGACGAGAAGAAGCAGTAAACGCTAGTCGATCAACACACGAGTGTTCAGCGCTTCCGCTTTTTCGATCGCGGTGAGAAGGCGTAGAAACTGGTTGTAGTTTCGACTACGCGAAGTCAGGCGCGCAACTTCCGACTGGCTCAGCTCGTTGCGCAGGATGAGATCGAGAAAGTCGTAATAGTCGGCGGCAGCCTCGTAAGGAAGCTCGCGCGTGTACGTCGTCGTTTCACTGTCCTCAGAACGAAAGCCCGCGAGCAGATCGAAGATGTTGTCCGTCGTCAGGCGCGCGGCTTCGCGCGTGAGAACGATCGGCACGCGCAACTCAAAAAACCGCAACCCATCTTCGGTAACCACGCGCCGCAACTCCTTCGTCGCTTCCCCGTCGAAAGGCGACTCCGGGTCGATCAGGATGCGCAGCAATCGCGGCTGGTCTTCCTGGTCAAGCGTGTCGAGCGCGAGCTGCACGCGGTCGGCGAGAAACTTTTCAAACTGTGCCTCAACCGGATAATTGATCCGACCTAAACAACCTACCGACTCCCCGTCGCCGGCCGTATCGAGCGGCAGACACGCGGGACACTGGGCACAGACAGTCGTCGCCTCCTGCATGCGCTCGATTTCGGCGCTGGCGTTTTCAACCCACAGAAGTTTGTCGATTGAGGGCGCGCTGGCGTCGCCAGTGGTGAGCTTTGCGTGCAGGCTGCTCAGGCGACCCCACTCGCGCAAGTGGCGCTCAGCGTAGTTGGCGCGGAGGGGGCAAGCGTATTGCAGTGCGAATTCCAGCGACATCGTTGAAAGTATAGGTCATATAACACCTATAGGTCATATACGACCTATCTTGCTCTTTGTGATAAGCTTTCCACATCCCGCAGCATGCCTAGGAAAGGTCAGCCCATGGCAGTTAGTCAGGAACTCTTAGAGATACTCGCGTGTCCGGCTTGCAAGGCGAAGGTCGAGCTCAAGCCCGATGGCAATGCGCTGAAGTGCGTCGAGTGCAAGCGTGTTTATCCTATCCGCGACGATATCCCGGTAATGCTCATCGACGAGGCCACGATCGAAGAGTGATTCGATGAACAGCTTGCGCGACATCGTCGAGCTTTCTCCACAGTTACGCGACATCGAAACACAAGCAATGTATGGATTGCAGGGTCAAGACGCCGCGCAGCCGCTGGCGCCGCCGCGCTGGGACTGGGGCGAGGTGCGCAAAGTGTTGCTGGTCCGGCTGCGCTCGATCGGCGACACGGTTTTGGCCACCCCTGCAGCCTTTGCGTTGAAGCGCTTTCTGCCAAAGGTCGAGGTCGACATATTGCTGGAAGACTGGGTCGCACCGCTTCTCGATCCTCATCCACATATTGACAATGTGCTTGCACTGTCACGTGGCGGACTGATAGCGAAAGCGGGTGCGGCGCGTGATCTCCGTGCAGCGAAGTACGACGTGGTTTACAACCTTCACGGCGGCACGACCGCGACCTTTCTAACGCGAGCTACAGGTGCACGCCATCGCGTCGGTTTCAAGACGTATCAATACGCGCAACTTCATAACCACCTCGCGCCGTCGCCTTTGTTGCTCTGGGGACAACAGAAGACCCACTCAGTCGAGCAGCAACTGGCGCTACTCGGTTGGACCGGCGTTCCCGTCACAGATCGACCTCGCACACATTTGGGCGTGTCGCCCGGAGCCGCTGAAGCCATCAACCAACGCCTTGCTGCCGTGGGTCTAACAGATCGAAAGATCGCGCTTATTCATCCAGCGGCAGCGTTTGCCACCAAACAATGGGCCACGGAAAACTTTGCACGTGTAGTTGAGTACGTGGCTGAGCGTGGTTTCGCTCCAGTTGCAGTTGCAGCGACTCACGAAAGCGCGGTGCTGGAAAATCTAATCGACCAATCGTCAGTACATATTGAGACGTTTGATCTGTCGCTGCCGGAAGTGACGGCGCTGGCTGCAAGGTCGCAACTCTTTGTCGGCAACGACAGTGGCATCGCGCACATCGCAGCAGCTGCCGGAACACGGTGCGTGGTCGTTTTTGGCTCTTCGAACATTGCGCACTGGCGGCCATGGAACTCCGCGCCGGCGGAAGTCGTCTTCGAACAGATGGCCTGCCAACCTTGCCATGGCTATTTTTGCGAGAAGTTTGATCAACCCGAATGTATCCTGCGCGTGCCGGTGACGCGAGTCACCGCCGCGATCGATCGAGTGTTGTCCTGATGTCTCAGTTAACTAAAACGCGCGCTTCCGAGATCCTGCGAAATCTTCGTGGCCGTTACGTGCTCGTGTTGGGCGACGTGATGCTCGATGAGTTTGTTTGGGGCGACGTGACGCGCATCTCTCCCGAGGCGCCCGTGCCCGTTGTCGATGTGCGGCGCGAGTCGATGCACCTCGGCGGCGCTGCGAATGTGCTTGCGAACCTGGTTGCACTCGGCGCGCGTGGCTCGGTCGTGGGCGTCGTGGGCGACGACGCCGCGGGTGAGCGTTTGCAAGCCGGTTTGCGTGAGCTGGGAACTCACGAGCGGTGTCTAATAGTTGACGAATCGCGACCTTCAACTACGAAGACACGCATCATTGCGCACAGTCAGTTAGTAGTGCGGGCGGATCGCGAATCGCGCATCCCCGTGACCGCGAAAGTTGAAGAGAAGATTGTTTCCTGTTTGCAGGAGGCGCTCAAGCAGGCAGATGCGTTCGTTGTTTCAGACTACGATAAGGGCGTGGTAACACCGCGAATACTCCGCGAGATATTGCCCGTCGCTTACGAGCGCGTTCCGGTTTTGATCGATCCCAAACTGCGAAACTTCAACGAGTATCGCCCGGCAACGCTCGTGACTCCGAATCATTTCGAAGCACTGCGGATGAGTGGTTCTGAAGACACTTCGGACGATGGCTCGCATCACGCCGCAAAAGTAATTCGGGAGAAACTCAGCTGTGACGCAGTGTTAATAACACGGGGCGATCGTGGAATGATGTTGCTGGAAGGCGATGGCGAACCTGTTTACGTCGAAACAGCAGCACGTGAGGTCTATGATGTAACAGGCGCGGGCGACACCGTCATCGCAACTCTGGCAAGCGCACTCGCCACGGGAGCGACGATGCTTGAAGCCGCTGCGCTCGCAAACCATGCTGCCGGGATCGTGGTCGGAAAAGTCGGTACTGCTACAGCTACCGCGGATGAGTTGATCGGTACGTTTGAGTAATGTTAGGCAAGACACTTCGCAACTACCGCATCACAGACAAGCTCGGTGTCGGCGGGCAGGGCGCAGTTTACAAAGCCATCGACACGAAGCTTGGCCGCCCGGTTGTGATCAAGGTCATCCCGCCCGAGCTCAGCGTCAAAGAAGCGAACCTCAAACGATTTGAACGAGAGGCGCGTCTCGCCTCGTCATTGGACCATCCAAACATCTGCACCATCTTCGATCTCGATGAAGTGGATGGCGTTCACTTCATCGCGATGCAGTTCGTTGAAGGCAAGAATGTGCGTCAGCTCGTCGCCGGCCGTCCGCTGGAATTGAAAACGACGTTGCTGATCGGCTTGCAGGTCGCCGACGCGCTCGCAGCCGCGCATGGCCGCGGCATCATCCACCGCGACATCAAGTCAGGCAACGTGATGGTCTCCGCTTCGGGCCAGGTGAAAGTGCTCGACTTCGGCCTCGCCAAGCTGCTGGACGACACCGAAGCCGCAACCTCAGGGATTCATCGCACCGAGCTCACCGAGGTTGGTGTTCCGTACGGCACGGCGACTTACGCGGCGCCGGAACAGGCGCGTGGCGATCGCGTGGACAAACGCGCGGACATCTTTTCACTCGGAGTGTTGCTCTACGAAATGCTCACCGGCACCTGGCCGTTTCGCGGCAAGACGACCATCGACGTGCGACATGCAGTGCTGCACGATGCGCCGCGCCCGATTTCCGAGTTGCGCTCGAGTCCAGTTCCGCCGCGATTAAATCAAATCATCGATAAAGCACTCGCAAAAGAGCCGAAAGATCGTTTCCAGAACATGGAAGACTTTCGCAACGAGCTGCGGCAAGTGCTACAGGAAGTTGACTCGGCCGGCGCGGGTTACCAGGGCGTCACCCCTGAACCACCGCGCCATCTGCACGGCGCCAATCCGGTATCGCGCGCGGTGCGCTGGTTTAAGTCGATCACACGAACAGAATCGCCGACCTCCGCGCCAAACCTCACGACGTCTTCGAAGCACGGCATCCACGAAACACCGTTCACGACTGTTACGGACCAGGAGAAGAAGAGTCTCGCGATCTTATGTTTTCGGAATTTGAGCAATGATCCGGCATCGAGTTTCTATGAGTTCTCTCTGGCAGATGCGGTGATTACCGAGCTGGCGCGCGTGCGATCGTTGGTGGTTCGGCCTTCGTCCGTGATCGCCAGATATCAGGGCCAACAGAGAGACCCGCGCGAGATTGGCCAGGAGTTGGGTGTCAGCGCCGTCCTGACTGCTGGTTTCATTCACTCCGGTGAACGTTTTCGCGTGACTGCCCAGTTGATCGACGTTGGTTCCGGTGAGTTGTTGTGGAGCGATCGCATCGACACTGCAGCGTCAGACATCATTGTGCTTCAGGACACGATCTCACAACGAATCGTCGAAGGTTTGCGCGTTGAGCTGAGTCCTGCGGAACAAGTTGGCATAGGCAAAGCATCCACGCAGAATCCCGCCGCTTACGAACAGTACCTGCGCGGTCGCGATCTGTTCGCCCGTTTCATCTTTCGCACGTTGTCTGAAGACGATTGCGATGGAGCGATAGCACACTTCGAGCGCGCCATCCAACTCGATCCAAACTTCGCGTTGGCCCACGACGGCCTCGGCGCGTGTTACGTCAATCGTGTCATCAAGGGATTTGGCGGAGCGGAAGACTACGAACGTGCCGAAAAGGCTTTTACGAAGGCGCTGTCAATCGATCCCAACCTCTTCGAAGCGCGCATGTTGATGGTGTTTGTCTACTTGTGGCGCGGGCAAAAGCAGAAGGCGCGCGATGAAGTAAGCCGCGCACGGCGTGAAGCGCCAAACGAGCCGGTGGTCCACTTTGTGAAGGCGCTGTTGCACCGGCTCGACGGTGAGTATGGCCGGGCGCTGCGCAGTTACGAGCGACTTGTGCGCCTGGATCCGGCGGCGCATGTAGTGGCGAGCTACAGCCGGGCCCTGGTTTACATGTACATGGGCCAGTTTGACGAAACGTTCCGGCAGCTTGACGCCGCCGGCGATCAGGACAATGCCCTCGTGCGAACTTTTCGCGCGCTCGGATTGTATTACACCGGGCAAACGGATGCGGCGGCGGAGTTGATGAAAGATGTCGTCGACAAGCATCCAAACATGCACGGCATACGTCCGTTCATGGCCATGTTCCTCAGTGCGCAGGGCAAGCACGATGAAGCGCTCGCGCAACTCACTCCGGCCGTAAAGCGCAACGGCGAGGTCGATGCGGACATCAGCTATTCGATCGGATCGGTTTATGCGCTCGAAGGTTTGCACGGCGATGCGTTTGAGTGGCTCGAGCGTTCGATCTCGCTCGGCAATGCGAATCGACCGTGCTTTGAGAACGATCCGAATTGGGCTTCGCTGCGAGAGGACCCGCGGTTTGTGGAGTTGGTTGCATCTATTAGCCACAGATAAACACGGATTTTTGATGGATATGTATAAACGGAGAGTTTCATTAGTAGCTTACGTCGTGCTGTTCTGCGTTTTGGCGCAAGGTGCATTTGCGCAGCAGCAGCCGCTAAAGACACTGCCGGAGCTGCAAGCGAAGATCTCGGAGATCCTCGCGAAACCGGAGTTGGCGCCCACGACGATCGGCATAAAAGTCGTCTCGCTCGATAACGGGCGAGTTCTATTCGAAACGAATGCACAGAAACTGTTGCGACCTGCTTCCAACATGAAGCTCTACACGGTCGCCACCGCGCTCGATCGTTTGTCGCCTGATTACCGGTTTGTCACGTCTGTTTATGCAACGACGCGCCCGGATTCTACTGGTGTGGTGCACGGCAATTTGACAATTTACGGCCGTGGCGATCCATCAATCGCCGCACGCTTCAACAACGGCGACTACTTCAAAGCGATCGACGATCTCGCCACGCGCATTGTTGCCGCGGGTGTGAAGCGCGTCGAGGGCGATCTCGTGGGGGATGAGAGTTACTTTGTTGGACCAAAGTATGGTTCGGGTTGGGAATGGGAAGACTTGACGTGGTACTACGGCGCGGAAGTCACGCCTCTAACCGTGAACGACAACGCGCTCGATCTTTTTGTGAAGCCCGCCCCGGCAATAGGCCAGCCGGCATTGATCACAACCGGCCCACCCGATCCGCTGCTGACGATCGTCAACAAAGTGACTACGTCGGCAAAAGGCCTGAAGCGCGAGCTCTCGGTTCACCGCGGATTAGGTGAAAACACGATCACGATCACCGGCAGCATCGCACTCGACGACCCCGGTTATCGAGGCGGGATCGGAATCTCGCATCCCGCGCTACTCTTTGTTTACCTGTTGCGAACGTCGCTGGCGCAGAAGGGTGTCGTGATCACCGGTAAATCGCGCACGACTGGCGAGGTCCAGCCGGCGTTGGTGACGGGCGTGCCAGTCTCGGGCACCAACGGCGCGGCGCCTCCGTTTCAGCACGAGATCGCCACGTTCCAGTCAGTACCTTTCAGTTTGATCGCTGCGCAAACGTTGAAGCCGAGTCAGAATCTTTATACCGAACTCATCCTGCGCACGCTCGGCAAAGTGACCCCACCACCGGCGACAACTTCGAATCTGGGTAGGACCTCCGAAGCTCTCGGTCTAGAAGCCGTGAGGTCATTTCTGAAAACAGCAGGGATCGCACCCGAGGCACTCGTGCTCGACGATGGCTCAGGACTTTCGCGTAGCGACATGGTTACTGCCGAAGCATCGGTGCAGTTGTTGACGTTCATGAGCAAGCATCGCTACGCAAATGTGTTTCGCGATGCGCTGCCCATAGCAGGCGTCGACGGCACCTTGCGCACCAGAATGAAAGGCACCCCTGCCGAAAACAACGTGCGCGCGAAGACTGGTTCGCTGAGCTCAGCCGCGAGCCTCGGTGGGTACATGACAACCGCCGCGGGCGAGAAACTGGCGTTCACGATTATGGTCAACAACTATCCGCGCGATTTTGACCCGCGTTCAGCGTGCATCGATCCGATCGCTGTCTTGCTCGCATCGTTTGCCGCCAAGCCTGAATAATGCAACCACAATTCACTAAATTCCACGGTCTGGGAAACGACTATCTCGTTTTCGAAGCGGAGCGGCTAAACGATGTGGGCGATCTCGGTGACTTTGCTCGTCGCATCTGCAATCGCCATTACGGCGCCGGCGGCGACGGCATCGCGATCATCGGCAAACTAAAGGGCGACGAAGCCGACTTCAGTTGCCGCATCTTCAACCCCGATGGCAGCGAAGCTGGACTTTCCGGCAATGGCACTCGTTGCGCCGTTGCGTATCTCTACTACAGGGAGCTTTGGACCAGGGAAGAACTGGTGCTCAGCACCAGAACCGGTTTGAAGCGTTACTTCCTGCGCGGTCGTCCCGCGCCAGGCAAGTTTGTGTTCGAGTCGGAGTTGGGCCAACCAAAGTTCGACACGCAATCGATACCGATGTCGATCACGCCGCCCGTCGATAAGGTTATAGGTTATCCATTGGAGGTAAATGGCGAACAGTTTCCGATCACGGCGATGCAGATGGGAAATCCCAACTGCTGCATCTTTGTCGACGACTTCGACGCGCTCAACTGGCGACAGATCGGGAAAGCGATCGAGGTGCATCAGCAGTTTCCGGATCGAACAAACGTAGTTTTTGTGCGACCGGTCGACAGAAATTTAATCGAGTTGCGTATCTGGGAACGTGGTGTTGGCGAAACATCTGCATCGGGCACGTGTTCTTGCGCGGGCGCCGTGGCCGCAATGGTTAACGACAAGGCCGATCGCGATGTGCGTGTCGTGATGGAAGGCGGCGAGGTCCGGATCAAATGGCGAGCGGACGGTGAAGTTGTGATTACCGGAACGGCTGAAGTAGTCTATTCAGGGCAGTGGCTACAGGGTAGTTAGCCACCTTGGATTGGGCGCTTCCTTTGGAGTGCGGTACCTTGGTACCGCTTTGGCCAATGGTTCGGAGCCAAGACCAAAGCGGTGCCAAGGCACCGCACTCCAAGGAGGCGCCCACACCATCAGATTTCATGTTAAGAATCTCTCCCATCATTTTGGCTCTTCTCTTAACCACCGCCGCCTGTGGCGGGAAGGTGATTACTGAGACCGAGGCCAAACCTCCTCCGCCGCCACCAAAACCACCGGCTTCCGTGCCGGCGTGGCTTGGCAACGCATCCCGCAGCTTTTACGGCACCGGGCCCTGGTCTGACAAACCCCTGGAAGTCGTGTGGGAGTTTGAGACGAACTGGACGACCGGGCGCCTGCACAAAGATCCGTGGGGCGGTTCGAGTTGGCCCGGCCAGCCGTCCGTCAACGAGCGATACGTTTACTTCGGCTCCGCGGACGGCAATCTCTATTGTCTCGACGCACGTGACGGCACCCTCGTCTGGAAATACAAAACCGGCGACAGTCTCAAAGCTACGCCAACCATCGCCGGCGACCGCCTGATCGTCAGCGGTCTCGATCACTACATCTACTGCATCGATGCCCGCGACGGCACGCTCATCTGGAAGTACAAAACCGGATTCGAAGTCGACTGCTCGGCAGCCGTGATCGACGGCCGCGTCTACTTCGGCGGTGAAGACGGATTCTTTTACAGCCTGAATCTTGAAGACGGCGCGTTGATCTACAAAACCGAGCGACTCGGATCGATGGAAGGCAGCTTGTCCGTCGTCGACAACCACGCTTACATCGGCACCGAGCAGGGCGACTTGTATCGTCTCAACCTCGCCGACGGCTCGATTGTTTGGAAAGCCAGCATCGGCGCCGACTCCGATTCAACTCCCGCTGTTTACGAAGGCAAGGTTTACACAGCCGCCGAGAATGGTTACGTCTATTGTTTCCGTCAAAGCGACGGCACACTCATTTGGAAGTACAAAGCCGACCCCGGCGGTACGGCAAAAGAGAAGAACGGCTTCTGGGCGAGCCCGATCGTTGCGAACGGCAGGGTCCACATCGGCTCGAGTAATCATTACCTTTATGCGCTGACGGCAGACAAAGGCGAAGTGGTTTGGCGCTACCGTGCGAAGGCAGCGATCTGGGGAACATCGCCGTTAGTTGATGGTCGCCTCGTGTTTGGCGACAAGGCCGGTTGGATACATTCAGTGTCGGCAGCTGACGGTCAACCGATCAGCGAGTTGAAGATCGGTGATAATATCAATGCGACGCCCGCGATTCTTAACGGGCGAATTTACATCGGGGCTTTCAATGGGAAGCTTTACTGTTTGAAGTAGCTTGTTAATCTATCTCGTAGACAACACGATCGACGGCCAGGGAGCGAGCCCGCGCGAAGTTCGGGCGGTTCTCGGCAGACTAATTCCCGGACTCGAAATCCTCATCGAGCCGTTCCACAACGTTTCGCTCGAAAGAGTTCGGAGCCTGCGTCCATCGCACATCATTCTTAGTGGACAAAGTCATCCGTGGGAGATGTACACGCCTGAGTCGCTGGCCGGCGTCTTTGCAGTCATCAAGCAGGCGAGTCAACCCATCCTGGGCATTTGCGGCGGTCATCAGCAGATCGCTATAGCTTACGGCGCGAAGGTCGGATTGATGGGCCGAATCGAGCCGGGCGAAGGCTATAACGGCGCGAAGCGTGAGCGTGGTTTCCTGCCCATTCAAAACACCGGCGACGGTCTTTTCAAAGGATTACCTGCCGAGCTAACTGTCTGGCACAACCACTGTGACGAAGTAAAGGAACTGCCCGACGGCTTTCGTGCAACTGCCTCAAACGAGACTTGTCAGATCCAGGCGATGCAACAAAAAGGTCGCCGGCTCTACGGCGTACAGTTCCATCCCGAGCTCTTTGACGAGCAGTACCCTGAAGGTCGTCAGATCGTCGAAAACTTCCTAAAACTCTAAAATCCTCAGCAAAATTCATCAGTCGATGTGACCGTATCGATTTTTTCTAAGTTGCAGTATTTCACTAATTACCAACAGCGTTGTTATTTTTCTCACAAATATCACGCCCGTCTCACGGTTGAAGGTGGTCCAAACCGTGTGCTAGCCTCCAAGTGAATCGCGCACATTTACTGGAATCAGTAGGCGCTTTTCGCTTTATCTAATTCAGACTTTTCAGCGCACCGCATCAAGGATGCAAGCCCCCAACCTCGGCTGACTTATATCAGACTCCTAGAGCCAGGGGACGAGTCATAGGAAAGAACGGACTCGCGCAGGACGCTGAAGAGTAAGCAACAACATCGGACAGGAGACCCGAATTGAAAGCTTATTCCATCTTTAGCGGAAGTGCGCTTCTGTGTGCCGCACTTCTAAGTAGTTCTTTGATCCTTTCTGCCAGGTCTTCATCGGCGGAAACTCTTCCTTCTCAATCCCGACAACAGATCCAACCGACGGAGAATTCTTTTGAAGGCAACTTAGGTGAAAAGCTTGCCGCTGAGGAAGCGTACGTTGTGCCTCCGGCAAACTACGTTGCGACTGCGTATAGCTTGCGCGGGCGAACAGCAAGTGGACGACCAGTTGCCAAAGGGATAATCGCAGCAGATCCGCGACACTTGCCACTAGGTTCACGCGTTCGACTCGAAGCCGGCGCTTATAGCGGCGAATACCTGGTGGCTGACACTGGAGGTCTTGTGCGCGGACGACGGATAGATATCTGGACGCCAAGCACGCGCGAAGCAATGCGTTTCGGACGACGCACAGTCAAGTTAACTGTGTTGAGTCTCGGCAGCAGAAGACGCGGAACGAACAATTAGAATTCTGTCGGACGTATTGTAGGGCGGCACACTGTGGCCGCCCGTTGTTGTTTAAAGCTCGCGACCGGGCGGCCACGGAGTGCCGACCCTACAAAGATACAAGTTAAGTGCACTGCGGCGAGCCGTGTTAAGATCTGTCCTCACATGTCACAGATTCCAATCGCGGAGCCACTCGTCGAAGTCAAACGAGGATCGATAACCGAATCGCGTCACCGCGGCCACGTTGTTGCTGTCGAACCAGACGGCACTATCGTGGCCTCGCTCGGTTTTCCTCCTACCGTTACCTTTCCCAGATCATCAGCAAAACCTTTTCAGGCACTGCCGCTTCTCGTTACCGGAGCCGCGGATCGTTTCGGTTTTACGGATCGCGAGGTCGCGCTCGCCTGTGGTTCACACAACGGCGAACCCATTCACACTGAACTCGCAGCGTCGATGTTGCGCAAGATCGGTCTTGGTCCTGAGGCGCTGAAGTGTGGCGCGCACGAGCCGTACGGCGCGGAAGCCGCACTCGAGCTGCGTTCACGCGGTGAACAGCCAAACGCGTTGCACAACAACTGCTCCGGAAAACACGCGGGAATGCTCGCAGTTGCGGTTCATCTGGACGCGCCGATAGAGAATTACGATAGTCCCGAGAATCCGGTTCAGAAAGCCATCGCGGATGCGATGTCGAAATTCTCTGAAGTAGCAGTGACCGATATGGTGGTTGGCGTTGACGGTTGCGGCGCTCCGATCTTTGGCATAACTATGAAGGCGATGGCGCTTGCCTACGCAAGACTAGTCTCGCCACCGCCGAGCTTCGACAAAGCGACGCGCGATGCCTGCGAACGAATCGTCAGAGCGATGAGCACTTACCCGGAATTGATTGGAGGAACTTCCGAACGTCTCGACACGGAACTCATGCGCGCTGCGCCGGGACGTTTGATATCGAAAGTCGGAGCGGAAGGAGTCTACACGGCAGGCATCAAACCATGTGAGGAGTGGCCGAAAGGTTTGGGACTTGCACTGAAGATCGAAGACGGCGACGACAAACGCGCACGCCCGACAGTGGTGATTGAGTCGTTGCGTCAACTCGGAGTGTTGCGAGACGAGTCGCTCGAGGCTGTTGCGAGGTATGCGTTCTTTCCGGTGCGGAATCGACGCGGAGATCTAGTGGGTGAAATCAGTGCGTCGTTTTCGTTGCACAGAGCTGTATGAGTAGTGAAGGTGAGATAAACCAGCCGCCACTGCAAAGAGACGCAGCCGGGCAGGTTGATGTGGATTCAGTGCCTGACGTGATTGAGTGGTTTCTCAATTACGATCAGCGCGTCGCGATCATTCGGCACCACGCAGTCGAAGAAGTTTTCCAGTGGAAACAGCAACAGAGCCAGGCGCAGGGTGAAGACGTATTCATTTTCCAACGCGCGGAAGATCGGCTCGCGATCGGGATCATCCAGGCTCTCGCCGATAACTCATCCGAGCGCAGCCTGCACGATTGGATTGGGCAGCTACTCGGCGCGCTCGACGCGGCGTCAAAGGCAAACGAGTCCACCGCCGAAGCTTACAAACTAGACTTGAAAGGCGGCGGATCGATCGTCGAGCAGGCTGAGAGGATTCCATTCCAACGCGGCCGCACGGAATTTTTGATCAACTGCTGGATCGAGACACTGTGTACGGCCGAAGCGCGCGTTCTTGGTTGGTTGTACAAGGAATTCTATGGGAGGCCGTATGCTCCGTGAGGCTCTATGACCCCCGAACTTCGCGCTTTATTCCCAATCACGCAGCGAGCGATCTACTTCAATCACGCCGCAGTCTCGCCACCGCCAATCACGAGTATTCGCGCGGTTGAGGCGCAGCTCAGGGATGTTCATGAAAACGGCTCCGCAAACTTCCGTAGCTGGCTGGCGGTTAAAGAGCAGGCACGAGAGCTTCTCGCTAGACTTCTAGGCGCCGCCCGGCCCGAGCAGGTCGCGTTCATGCGCAACACCTCCGATAGTCTCTCGAGCGTCGCCAACGGCATTGCATGGAAGCCGGGCGACAACATCGTCACGTTCAGCCACGAGTTTCCGTCAAATATCTATCCCTGGGTTCGAGTACGCGACGCGTTCGGTGTGGAAGTGCGCATGTGCGAAGAACGCGAAGGTCGCATCGATGTGTCTGAACTGGAAAGCCTGATCGACCATAAGACACGAGTGGTCGCAATCAGTCACGTGCAGTTTGCATCCGGATTTCGCATCGATCTGGAACGGCTCGGACGTGTTGCGCGTCGCCACGATGCTCTATTCGTCGTGGACTCGATTCAGGCACTCGGTGTTGTGCCCACGAATGTCGAAGCGGAACTGGTCGACGTAGCCGCCGGCGCTAGTCACAAGTGGCTGCTGGCGCCCGAGGGAGTGGGTTACCTCTACCTGTCCGATCGCGCGCGCGAACGGATCGAGCCGACGCTGGTAGGCTGGATCAGTGTTCCAAACCCCGAAGACTACTTCAATTTCGAACAGGGCTGGAATCGGGGCACACTCGGTTGGGAATCCGGCACCGGCCCTATGGCGCTGGTGCATGGTTTTAACGCTAGCCTGGAGCTTCTGCACCGGGTGGGCGTACAGAATATCGCCCGCTACCTGGAAGAGCTGACGGACTATTTATGCGAACGTCTGGGAAATAAGAGATACCAGGTGGTAAGTTCTCGTGCGCCCGGTGAGAAGTCGCAGATTGTTTGTATTCGGCATCTCGACGGTTTGTCTGCAATGTCGCTGTATCACCAACTCAAGACGAGGAACATCGTCACTGCGCCTCGCGGTGATCGCCTCCGGATCGCCCCGCATCTCTATAACACCACCGCAGAAGTCGACCAGTTCGTTGAAGCGCTGCCTTAAGTGAGCGAACGATTACCGTCCGATCGTACAGTCGCAGTTGCACGAAACGGGTACAGCCATGTTCGCCCTATGTTTCATGGCGTACAAAACGTTTATCGGCACAAGTTACGAAAACTGAGTAAAAACGCCATCTGCCTTTTTGATTGGAACCATGCCGTCTGATGGCACGGTCATTGCCAAAGAGAGGCTCAGAACAAGAAGGGTAGATAAGGGTAAATCGGGTCAGGCTCTGAAAACTGCGGTGAGTGGAGGCTTTGGGGGAGGCATCCTCTCACAGATTTTAGAAGCAAGCGTTTGACTCTTTTGGGGGAACGGAGTGACGCTTGTGACGCAGTCAAAGGGCAATAATAGCGGAGCTGCTGATTGACGTTCTGACGGGGCTTGGGGGAGCCTCCCAGGAAAAATCAGCAGCCCGCAATTTTTTTGGCCCGATCAGATTTTAGCCGCAGATTTCCGACGATGAACGCATCTAATCCACGTTCATCTGCGAAAATCTGCGGCTAAAATCTTTTTAGTTTCGCTCGCGCAGGAGTCGGCCCGGATCGGTTTCGGGCGTGAGGTCGTCCAGATTGAGCCGGAGCATCCCGCCGGCATCGGAATAGGCAGTCCCGGCTTTTTGTTGAGCGCGCCTGTAAGTGAACAGCAGACCACCCAACAGTCCACCCAGACCCAAACATACGATCAACGCATAGCCGGAGGCTTTTAGCACTGCCACCAGAACGCCTAGCGTAGTATTGATGTAGCGCTTCTCGGCTTCCTTGAAGATGTTTGGGTTGTCGCCAAGCCACCGCACTACCTGCTCATATTTGACTTGATCGATGAGTTGCTTGGCCGTCTGTTCGTCGGGCGCGTCAAACACAAACACTGAATAGTTTCCGACGCGACGGTACGCAGCCGGCGCGGGTTGGCCCAGTTTCCACAGCTCCTGAATGCGCGCCATGATGCGGCGATCGTTATCTCCCGCAAGCTGTGGTGTATTGAACTCGACGATCAGAACTTTACTTGGACCATAAGCAGCTAAGGCAGCATCGGCGTTACCACCGGATTCGACCGCAGAAAGTACACCTTGCTGGAGCGCAAGCTCATTGAGATTGGTAAAGCTGTTCAAATAGACGGCGGTCTTTTGAGCTTCTTCAGGATTCGGCAGATGTTTCAGTAAGGCGGGAATGTCTCCTTCGCCCTGGTCTAGATTGTTGCTGACTTGCTGAGCACATTCTTTTAACGTCTCGGCATCGCCGCCTTTCAACCGCACAAAAGCAGTTCCCTTGAAGAATGAGATCCCACCATCTTCCGCGAACCCTGCAGTTCCATAGCCCGCCTGAATTTCAACGCCTGCATTGCTGGCTCGTGCCTCAGCCGCAGCCTTACTCATCACTTCATAGGCTTCAAAATCCTGGCGAAACTTCGTAATTTCAACTGCGACCCGCCGCTGTTTCTTCCCGGCGATACATTGGGTTTGTTCTGTCGACGAACCTGCGTCCTGCGCCATCGCCGCGACAGCGATAAAGCAAGTAATGAGGCAAATCAGGAAAATACGGACTATCATTAAGCGCAAAACGGCGACTCCTCGTGCGGCCAGTTGTATTTAGAAACCGCTCGGGGTTTGATGTTCCCGAAACGCGATTAGGCAGCACGTTGTCAGTTTAATGCCAGCGTCTTAGTTCACGCAAAAGAAGGTCGGCGTAGTGGCGTGGGCTGCTGATGTTCTGCATGACGATCGAACCGCCGATTTCGCTGGCGTTGTCGATGATGATGTCGCCGAATCCCATCAGGCGTTGCGGGATGCTGGCAGAGACAGTCACGTCCTGGACTTTGCTCAAAGGTATGTTTTTAGTGGTCCGCGCGATCAGGCCGGTATCGATCTGGAGTTTGGAGTCGGTAACCGTGTAACGAATCATATTGCGCCGGATGTGGTAGTAAGCGGGAATCAGCAACAGCGCGAGCGCGAGTGGAATCGAGATCGATGCCGGAACTCCGAGTGACGCCAGTACGAACACCAAAGCGATGCCTCCAAGAACCGCCAGGGCATAACCCGCCTTGATGAAGATCATCGTAGGACGGACGGTAAAGATCGTGTGCTCGAGGTCCTGATCGTCGCCGTATTCAAGCGCCCGCGATTGCAGCCGAGCGAGCCTGGTGACTTCCGGATCGGCGGCCGCCGCTCCGCAATTCGAACAAAAATGCACACTCGGAGCCATGTAGGCTCCGCAACTGGAACACGTCATCGATTTCAGATCCTTTTTTGCGCCAATCATGCTGCCACAGATCAACGCGGATTGATACAGATTTGTTCTATTGGCTGACTAGCTGGAGGCGGCCGTCGGGAAGCCTGGTCATGAAGACGCTCGGCTCGTAGACGTTCAACGGTGTGGGATCTTTTTGTTGTGCGAGCCCGTTGGGCGAGCTGGCGGCTTGTGCCACGGCGTTAGGGTCGCGAATCATGCTGTAGCGAGCGCCGATGCGACGAACGTATTCACGTGTTTCGCTGTAGGGCGGGACTTGGTACCCATACTTCATCACCGCACCTTCACCGGCGTTGTACCCTGCCAGCGCGAGACGCACGTCGCCCGAAAACAGGTCGAGCAGGAACCGCATGTAGCGAGCGCCACCTTCGATGTTCTGCTTCGGATCCCAGATGTTTGTGACGCCGAAGCGGCTGGCGGTGAAAGGCATGAGCTGCATGAGCCCGCGCGCGCCTTTGTAAGACATTGCACGAGTTTTGAAGCTCGATTCCTGGTGCATGATGGAGTAGAGAAGCAACGGGTCGACTGAGTTTCGTTTGCCGGATTCGACGATGAAATTATCGACGTTGGCGTTTCCGGTGGTGAAGCCGCCGAGGGAGGGATTGATCGGCTGGCTGGTCAGGTGGACTAAAGCTCCCGGAGCGGGCGAATGCGTGTAGTTGCGCGACGTGGTCAGGCGTTTGGTCGGAAGGGGTTTCCTGGGCGGTTCGACTTTTGGGGTCTGGATTCGGACGGCGTTGGGGAGGTCGAAATTATCGACCTGATAGCTGGAAGGTGTCTGCGCACGCACAGACCACGTTGTCGCAGCAAAAAGGGCCAGAAAAAGGATTGATTTTCGCATTTTCGTCTCTTTGGGGCAGGAACCGCGAGGCCTGAAGATATTACCATGCTGGTTAAACTATTGCCAACAAGTTTGGCCGTTCACAAGTCCTATAGGACCTATTGACAGCCGTTGTAAGATAGCGGCGCCCATTAACCCGCGCGCTTCTGCGCGCCTCACAAAAGGACGAAAAACGAAATGAAGAATATCCTTACGCTTACGCTGCTACTCCTCTGTGTCCTCAACACCGGAGTGATGGCTCAAAACTCAACCTCAACCTCAACTCAAACGGGCACGAAGCAAGCCACAAAACGTGGCCCAATCTTTCGCGCCACCAAGGAACAAATCAACCAGGCCCAGGCCATTCTCAAGGAGCGCGGCTTTTACGGCGGCGAACAACTCGGGAAGCTTGACGATGCGACGCGCGAGGGATTGCGCAAGTATCAACACGCGGAAGGGTTGAAGGTGACCGGCACACTCAACAAGGTCACGCTCGAGAAGATGAATATCGCTTTAACTGAGAAACAGAAGTCGATGTAACTGTAGGGGTGGCCCTCCGTGGCCACCCCAGTCAACGCCTAATTTTACACTGGGGCGGCCACGGAGGGCCGCCCCTACAATTACGACATGAGGCGCTCGACGACTTCGTAGCTCTTTTGAAGTGCGGCGGCGAGGTTCTCGGGTTGGTTGCCGCCGCCCTCGGCCATGTCCGCTTTGCCGCCGCCACGACCGCCGATGATTGGCGCCAATTCCTTGATGACCTGGCCCGCCGGGACCTTCCCGGTGAGATCTGCGGACGTGCGCACGATGAGCGAGACTTTTCCATCGCTGCTGCGCCCGAGCACGACCACGCCCGATTTGATCCGCGCGAGCAGCGTGTCGGAAAGTTGTCGCATGGCGGCAGCGTCGAGGCCGCTTGCTTCACGCGCCAAAACCTTGATGCCCGCTACTTCACGCGATTCGTCGCCGTTGGCGGAAGCACCTGTGGCGCCGCTCGCCAGCTTCAAGCGCAACTCGTCCGCTTCACGTCTCGCTTTCTTCAGCTCATCCTGAAGACGCGAAACAGTTCCCTGCAAATCGTTGCGCGAAGTTCTCAGTCCGCTGCTGAGTCCATCAACGAGAACTTCAGCTTCGCGGAAACGTTCGTAAGCATCCATGCCGGTGATGGCGCGGATGCGTCGCACGCCAGAGGCAATCGATTCGTCGCTTGTGATCTTGAACAGCCCGATATCGCCAGTCGCGCGCACGTGCGTGCCGCCGCAAAGCTCTTTCGAAAAAATACCTTCGATGCCATTAATCGAAAGCACGCGCACCTTTTCGCCGTACTTCTCGCCAAACAGTGCCATCGCTCCCGAACGCATGGCTTCTTCGATTGCCATCTCGTCAATTTGCACCGGCTCGTTGCGCAGGATGTGGTAGTTGACGAGACGCTCGATCTCTTCCTTCTCCGCAGTCGTCAAAGGCTGGTAGTGAGTGAAGTCGAAGCGCAGATAAGTTGGCGCCACAACGGAACCGGCTTGCTTAACGTGTGTTCCGAGAACTTCACGCAAAGCAGCGTGCATCAAGTGCGTCGCCGTGTGATTGCGTCGCGTCGCATCGCGCTTTTCAACGTCGACTTCAGCTGAAACCACATCGCCAACATTGAATCCACCTTTATCGACCCTGACTTTATGAACGATCAAACCCTGCGCTGGTGAGTATGTATCGAGAACATTCGCCAGCGCGCCGGATGGGCCAACCAGCAACCCAATGTCTCCAACCTGTCCACCACTTTCGGAGTAGAACGGCGTCCGATCGAGCACGATCTCGCCTTCATCGCCTTCACTCAACGAGTCGACTTCATTGCCTTTGATCACCGCCACGACCTTTGCATCATCGACTCGCGTGGTCTCGTAACCCTTGAAGACCGACCTATCAAACCGCCCTGCCAACTCTGCGTACACCGGATTCGTCTTGGCTTTACCCTCGCCTTTATCAGCAGCTACAGTCTGCTGAAGCTCCTGAAGCGCCACATCGAACGCGCTATTAAACTCATCCTCATTGATCGCAAAGCCGCGCTCTTGCAAACCCACACGGATCAGATCGCGTGGTGTGCCAAAGGTATCGTAGAGCCGCGCCAGCGTCTTGTACTCGGGCATCGCGCCTTTTGTTGAGGCGAACACCTCATCCAGCTTGTTCAACCCAACCGTCAACGTCGAACGAAAACGCTCCTCCTCCAACCGCACCATCTTCTCGACGAACTCGCGATGTTGCTCCAGTTCCGGAAACGTCTCCTTCATCTGATCGACGACGAAGTTCGCAACCTGATTGAAGAACGGACCTTCAAACCCGAGCGTGTGAACGCCCTGGTAGATCGCGCGTCGCATGATTTTGCGCAGCACGTAGTTGCGCCCTTCGTTGCCAGGCAGAATGCCGTCGGCAATCGCGAACGCCGTAGCGCGCGCATGGTCTGCAATTACGCGCATCGCAAATCCCGCTTGCGATTCCGGCTCGTAGTTGCGATCGGCGAGCTTGGCCGTGTAGTTGATGATCGGACGAATCAGATCCGTATCGTAGTTTGACTTCACGCCTTGCAACACGACTGCGAGACGTTCGAGCCCCGCGCCGGTATCGACCGAAGGCGCCGGCAGCGGCTCGAGTTTGTACGTCCCGGGGGAGACTTCACTCCGCTCGAACTGCATAAAGACCAGGTTCCAGATCTCCATGATCGTGTCGCCCGGACCATTTACGTTCGCCACAGAGTTCTCCGGATCATCCGGACTGTCGCCCATGTAGTAATGAACCTCACTGCATGGCCCACATGGCCCAGTCTCGCCCATCTGCCAGAAGTTGTCTTGGCGTCCAAAGCGCAAAATCCGTTCGCGCGGCGCGCCCACCTGTGCCCAGAATCGCTCGGCATCTTCGTCAGGCGGAACTTCCGCATCGCCTTCGTAAACGGTGAACCATAATCGCTTCGGATCAAGCCCCAGAACGTCAACCAGCAGCTCCCACGCATACTTGATTGCGTCTTCCTTGAAGTAGTTACCGAAGGAAAAGTTTCCGAGCATCTCGAAGAACGTGTGATGCCGGGCCGTTTTGCCGACTTCGTCGAGGTCATTGTGCTTGCCACCGGCGCGTATGCACTTCTGCGACGACGCGGCGCGCACGTACTCGCGCTTCTCCGCGCCCAGGAAAACGTCTTTAAACTGATTCATCCCCGCGTTCGTGAAGAGCAACGTCGGATCATTGGCAGGCAGGAGGGGCGACGAGCGCACAGTCGTGTGCCCGTTCTCCTCAAAATACTTCAGAAAAGCTTCGCGAATTTCGTTACCAGTCATCATTGATTCGAGTGTAACAAATCAGTCTTCATCCGCGTAATCCGTCGCTAAAGCCCGCACTTTTTCACTGACAAGCTCAAACGCGAAGCCCTGCCGCAGCAGGTGATCGAACAGACTCTTGGCTTCAACACGGTTATTCGGCTTGCCGCGGATTCGCAGGCGCTTCGCGATGGCCTGATCGATTAACTGCTCTTCGGAGGTCTCGGCGTAGACCATCTCGAGGGCTTCATTGGCGACGCCGCTGTCGATTTTCTTGAATTTGAGGTCGCGCTCCAGGCGTCGCCGTCCGACGGGCTTCTGCTTCACTTTGTAGGAGGCGTAACTGAACGCGAAGCGCTCGTC